>SKPU01000009.1 GCA_007119335.1 Syntrophomonadaceae bacterium | reverse complement strand
TGTCATCAAAACCGGTTCTTGTTTCAAACTCCGGCTGCGCAGCAAAATCCTGCTTCGATTCTCCAGAGCCCTGATCCTCCTGCAATTCACTCAACCAGTCTTCATTTTCAAGATTAGAAAGTTGAGCCTCAATAAATGATCGAAAACGCATTTTAAACATATAAGCTTTTTTAAATAGATCTTCCTGTTCAGAGTATATTTTATTGGCGCGATTACGGGCTTCCTCTACTATTCTTTGCCCTTCTCTTTCAGCCTCTCGCTTGATTAGATCAGCTTCACGTTTGGCGCTTTGCTTAACCTCTTCAGCTGTTTCCTGGGCGACAACAATGGCATTATGCATAGTTCCTTCCAACTTTTGATAGTTCTTGTTTTTTTCCTGCATTTGGCCAAGTTGATCTTTTAATTCCATGTTCTCCCTGGTAAGCTGTTCAAGATCCTTTGCCACCCGGTCTAAGAATTCATCAACGTCTTCAATATCATAGCCTCTAAAAGACCTTTCAAACTCCTTATTCTGTATGTCCATCGGTGTGATACTCATTTATAGTCCTCCCCAATTAAATTTTACAGAAACAATCTAACTTTTCCGCCGCAAAAGGCATATCAAAAAACTTAGACTTCTCTCATATTTCAATATATGGTAATTTCGACAATAGGTCTGCTTCTCCTGCCGGTTTAACTATATTTTTTTAATTTCAGGCGTATTCTCCCTTTACGGGTTTCCCCCTCTACAGAATGAATAAAGAGGCGTCCTTTACCCTTCAGAGTAATGTGGTCACCTTCACTTAACTGTAAAGACGGCGAGTCAATGAGGCGCCAGTTTACTATAACCAACCCTCCTTTGATCAGGCGGACAACCTTAGATCTGGAAGTCCCAAAACCAAGTGATAAAACGGAATCCACCCGCAAACTTGCCACGGTACCCTGTATTTCTTTGCCGCGCTCTTTAGCCAGCGGCAGCTGATTGGGTTCAGTTATGGTACAGTCTACCGGCATATGGCCAACATTTATAAGGTTTGTGCATATATAATCAGCTTTTGATTCAAGAACCATGATTGCCGCTAAACCTTCTTCCAGCGTAACAATGTCTCCGATCTGATCGCGGCGCAACCCAAGGGCCAGAACAGCTCCCAACAAGTCCCGGTGCCCAACTTTATCTTCACCGCCGGACCACTCCGCTTTTATCGCAGTAACCGGAGGAAGCACTCCTGTATGCTGGGTGGGAAAAATATAAAGAGCGTTTCTCTCCGCCTGTGAATAGCCTCCATATACTGTGTAAGACAGGTTTTCTCTTTTTCGCAGGGCTGACTCGGCAAGTTCAAGTTGACGTGGATCTAAAAAGGCAGTGCTGTATGTCTTGTTTCCTTCTACTTCATCCAACTTGCGTGTAAAATGTTCCAACCACTGTTTTTCTGCTTCTGATAGGGGAGATTCCGAACTCATTTATCAGCCTCCTGCTTCTAAAACCTGATGTTTTGGATAATAATTTGCTGCAACATCCTTAAAAGAATTAACAATACAATAGGGGAAAGATCCAGGGACCCCATCCCCATCCTCACGGACGGAAGTACACTCCGCAGCGGTGCCAGCAGAGGTTCAGTCAAACCATACAACACCCGGTAGATAGATGCAACTGTTTTATTGCCACCGGAGCCCATTCCTCCGCCAGAGCTCATCATAACAAAGGACATGATTATCCTTCCCAAAAGTATAAAGTAGTAGACTTGAAAAAATATAAGTAACCCTTCTGCTAATATGTTCATTTTTGTCCACCTGCTTTCAAAGTTATAGTTTTCTGCGTTTTAATCAAGGAACAATTATTTTCAGCCTGCTATTCTGTAACCTTAAACCTTATCAAGGCTGCCCTTAACTATCGGCGGCTCTATCAAACAGGGCGCTGCCAATGCGAACTATAGTCGCGCCTTCCTCAATGGCCACCCCGTAATCATTGGTCATTCCCATCGATAGCTCGGGCAGTTCAACACCTGGTTTTGCATTCCGATCTCGCAGCTGGCGCAGCTTTTTAAAGTAAGGCCGCACTGCTTCAGCATCGTCAAAAAAAGGAGCTATAGTCATTAAACCGCGGACCTTAATACGATCAAAACAGCTTATCTCTTTTAAAAATCCCGGTAAATCTTCCGGAGCAAGGCCATATTTGCTCTTTTCACCTGATATATTGACCTGGATTAACACTTCAGCTGCCCTCTCAAATCTTTCTGCGCAGCGCTGCAGCATTTTGGCAAGAGAATGACGATCAAGGGTTTGAATTGACCTATAAATAGGGAGGACATCTTTAACTTTGTTTGTTTGTAAATGCCCGATAAAATGCCACCGGGTTCGGGGCAGAACAGCTATTTGACTGGCCGCATCCTGGACCCTGTTCGCTCCAAAATCATTGATGCCGAGGGCGGCAGCCTGCTTAAGATCTTCAAGATCAGCCATCTTGGTAACCGCGATCAATGTAACCTCTTCCGGACTGCGGCCGCAGCGCCGGCAGGCTTCATTTATAGTTTCGAGGACCCTTTTATAGTTTTCAGTCAGCACGAGGACCGTTCCCCCCTGTTTAGTTTAAACGCTGGCCTTCCTCGACCAGATCGGGACGGGTAATAACCATGCTGTTTGGTTCTATCCCTTCAATCATAACCTTTTCGTCCTGATTGTTGACAATATATACCGGTTGAAAAACGACTCTTCCAGCCTGGTTCAAATAAACGCCGGTTGTGCCGTCCTTTTCAATAACAGCCTGCTCAGGAATTATTATACCCCTATGCCTGGAGTACAGTAAAGAAGCTTCTGCCCAGCGCACCTTTTCAAAATCCTGGATTTGCTTTTCTATCCTGTAAGTTAAGCGAACTTCCCTTTTGTCTTCATCAATTTCAGACTCATCAAGGTCAGCCTTAGCTACTTCTCCAGGCGCAAAATTAAATTCAATATCGACAGTCTCCTGTTCAGCTACTTCACGCCCCGGGTGCAAAGGCATAATTACATTAAAATACCACTGCCAGTTGTTAACAATTTTAAGGATTGGCTCTCCCCTCTCAACCAGGCTATTTTCTTGATAGGTAAATGCTTCCGGCTTTTGTTCCAAGTATTCTTCTTCTGACATGTAATAAGCCCCGCTGTAAATTTCTAAGCCGTCCAGATGATTTGACAACAATCCCGCAGTTTCGCTTTTTTTGGTTTTTTTATTTTCAAAGCTCATCTGATTATTTGAAGCATAAGCAGAAGCCTCCTGATTATTGGTCTGCTCGTTTTGATCGTCATTTTCCTCATCGTTATCCTGGTCGCTGTTACGCAAAGCATTTATCTCAGAACTGGACAGAACTCCCAGTGTAACCAGTTCTTTATCGACGGGAATTCGTTCACCCGGCGCTGCTAATTCTAATATTTTTCCATGATCAGGAGCTTTAATTAATTCCTCCTGACGAGTTATCAGGCCGGATACCGCTTGCTCCTGCTCCATAATCCCTTCTTCTGCAGTGACCATCTGCAGGCGCCAGGTTAGAAATTGATCCCCTAACCAGTGGTAACCAACTTGAACCACTATTACCAGCGCCAGCAGTAATAACACATAATAAATAAAAGCCTGCTTCAAATGAGTTAAGCTAAACCGCCGGCCTTCTCCTGGTAAAACCTTAAAACGCTGTTTAGCCTGTTTTTTGCGCTTTTCATTCAACCGGTTCTGCCCCCTGATCATTTGCTGGTTAAGTTTTGCTTATCGCGATAAAACCAAGCATCCTGCCGGTTAGCCCTTTGTCCCGGCGGTACGAATAAAACAAGTCCGGGTGACAGGATGTACACCACTGATTAGCCGTGATATTTTCTGATTTTACTCCTGCCCGCATTAGCTGCCTGGTATTTATCGAAGTCAGATCGAGTCCCCATCCTCCGGATCCTTCAGCAGTCTCAAGATAGGGCGGACTATCCCAACCCTTGGACTTAAACTGTTCGGCCACCCGATCAGCTATGATATAACAATGTTTACAGACAGCCGGACTTAAACCGGCTAATAACTGACTGGAATCCACCCCATAATTACTCTTCAGAAAACGGATTACCTTGCCGCCGATATCACCTAACGTGCCCCGCCATCCGGCATGAGCTAACGCCACAAGAGGACTGTCTTGTTTTGCTGCAAAATAGATCAGCTGGCAATCTGCAGAAAATGCGGTCAGCGCTAGGTGTGGTTCTTCAGTAATCAAGGCATCACAATGACGGCGGGCATTTTCCGGCAGGGCGCCTTCACCGCTATCAGATCTATAAAAAACATGGAGATCTGTCCCATGGACCTGAACAGCCGAAACGATTGATCGGTAATCGCAATTAAAAAGCTCAAAAAAGCGGCGCCTGTTTTCAAGCACATTAGCTTGATCGTCACCGGTGTGAAACCCGGTATTCAGTGAAATAAAAGAGCCATTGCTGCACCCGCCCTGCCGTGTTGAAAACCCATGTTCAACATATCCGTTTTCAGCTAAAAAAGGCGCCTGCAGGTAGGCCAGATCTCCTTTTTTATAAAGCTTGAAGCTATTATTCTTTAGATCAGGCAATGATGACCTCCCCGACAGGCAGTCTCTTTTATCATCAACCGGTTTTACTGCCCCGGCCTGGCGGTTTTACCGCCCGGTTCATTTCACTGGACCATTCCACAGCTTCGTTAAGAGCAAGAGAGCGGGGCAGATCAACCAGGCGTTGATTCCGGGAACCCCGGAAAGGTAGGTTATAATCCTGTTCATTAACTTTAAATGGTCCATCTATCAAAAGCCACCCTGCCTGCAGCAAGTAGCGCACATTCTGATCAGCGAAACTTTTTTGGATAAGCTCTTCAAAAGTGAAACCACTGTATATAACCAGGTTAAGTTCTCTTTTTAATACTTCAAATACAAGCGCAGCAAGGGAAGCGGCTTGTTCAAAAGGCTCTCCGCCTGATATTGTTATTCCGTCGATCCCAGAGCTTTGCTCAATAATTTCTAGAAGCTCTGAAACATTAATCTCATAACCGCTAAGTGGGTCGTGGGTTTCCGGGTTATGACATCCCGCACAGTGGTGCGGGCAGCCCTGGACATAGATTGAAAAGCGAATTCCCGGACCATCAACAATACTATCTTGCTGCAAACCGGCCAGTCTTAATTTCATCCTTTATCACGGGGAACAAAATGGACCCGCCTGGCCTTCAGTTCACTCAATTTTGCTTCATTAAACCTTTCATCAGTAGAAAGATAACCGGTGATCCGGCGAATATGCCTGATTTCAGGATTGCCACACTGCGGACAGACATCATTAAATACACCGCTGTGCGCACAGATTTTACATTCATCGAGAGGATAGTTTATCCCGCCGTAACCGACATCAGAGGCAGCCATTTGCCTGACAATCCGGTCCACAGCTTCAAGGTTATGCACCGGAGGAGCTTCTAGTTCTGTATAAGTAATATGCCCGGCATTGCAGTATTTGTGAAAACTTCCTTCGGCAGCAATTTTATCCGAAACCGACATGGCATAGTTAACCGGAACATGGAATGAGTTGGTATAAAAGTCTTTGTCAGTAACTCCCGGTATTGATCCATATCGCTCACGATCCATGACTACAAATCTTCCGGCCAATCCTTCCGCCGGTGTAGCGACCAGCACAAAGTTAAGGTCATATTCGTCACTATAACTGTCAGTGCGCCGTCGCATGCGCTCTACTATTTTCAATCCCAGATCGTGGGCTTCCTTGTCTTCTCCATGATGCTTGCCAATCAACAGGTGAACTGTTTCAGCCAGTCCGATAAAACCGATGGCCAAAGTTCCGTGCTTCATAACTTCTCTGATAGAATCGTCGGGTCCTAGTTGATCTGCATCAAGATAAAGCTTCTGACCCATCAGGAAAGGCAGATCGCGCACCCTCAACCTGGAAAGCACTTCAAAGCGGTGCAGCAGTTGTTTTGCTCCGCTGCGCATCAGGCGATCAAGCTGAACAAAAAATAGATCCTCCTGGCCGCGGCATTCTAAAGCGATACGGGGCAGGTTAAGAGTAACCGGGGCAATATTGCCCCGTCCGGCCGAGACTTCTGG
>SKPU01000254.1 GCA_007119335.1 Syntrophomonadaceae bacterium | reverse complement strand
GCTCTTTTTTAAATGTTTATAATCAGCCAGTGGTTTACAGCAGCTGAATATCTTCATTAAATGAAGTAAGTTGATCCAGACGGTTGCAGCCCACCATAAAAGTATCTTCAATGCCTACAGTTCCCTCTCCGGGGAATATGAATTTCGGCTCCAGGGCGAAAACCATTCCTTCCTCCAGAGGTATATCCAGCCCACGGGCAATAACCGGCAGTTCATCAAGTTCTAATCCAAGGCCATGTCCGACAAAGCTAACTTTCTCTGTATAGCCCATGAAGTGGTTAGCCAAACCTGCTTCTTTGGCCATTTTTTCCGCTTTATCAAAAAGTGAGCTGCATAAAATTCCCGGTTTACCCATTTCAGCCAGTGTGTGCTTGATGCGCACTGCCGATCGGTGCGACTCTAAGAGGTGCATCGGAGGATTTCCCAGGCAAAAGATCCTGGTTTGGTCGACCATGTATCCACCAAGGATGCTTACAAAGTCAACAAGAATAGGTTGGTTGCGTTGAATTGGCGCTGCACCGGCGCCCTGGGGGAAAGATGGGTTGAGGCCGGAACCTCCTGTAGGGCCGTCAAAAAAACTTATAGCTGCAGAGTTATCGCCGGCCATGATGTGTCCATAGAAGAGTTCCTGATTAAAGCCGCGCATTCGCACTGCTCCCTGGTGACCTTTGGATCGGGCATGAGATTCAAGCTGGCCGGCCAATTCAACCTCGGTCATGCCTAATTGAATTATTTCACCGGCATGATTAAAAACCGAATTGCTTATTTTGGCTGCTTCCCGCATCAGGCGTATTTCATGCGCGGACTTGACAGCTCTTATTTTCCGTATTTTGTTGGAGATATCCACCAGGCTATAGTTACTCAGTAGTTTTTGATAGCGGAAATAGAGATTTGCCGGGAGGACGTCTGTTTCGAGTCCGATTTGAGCGCCTGACGATATGGATTCAGCAATCAATTTATACAGTTCATCCCATCCTTTAAAGGGGATTAAATTCTCCAGCTCACTTTCTTGCTGAGCCCGGGTCACTGATTTTTTTACAACCAATATCGGTTCACCCTCAGCTGGAATAAATAAATGAGCGTTTTGGCCGGTTCCGCTGAAATAGAAGAGATCGGCTCGCTGGACCAATAAAGCTGCAGCGATGTTATCTTTTTGCATAGTATCCTGAAGTTTCATAATCCTGTTTAATAGTTCTGCCTGTGGTATCATTATTTATGCCTCCCAGCATGTCGATATAAAGAAAGGGCACTTTTATCTTAATCATACCACACAATTGCGGCAGGATTAAGTAAAGTGCCCTGATTGTTTATTTTTTTGATTCTGTTTAGACGCGTTCAAACAGACCGGCAGCGCCCATACCGCCACCGATACACATCGATACAACGCCATAACGGTTCTCACGTCGCTCCATTTCGTTCAGCAGAGTAGCGGTTAGTTTTGCTCCGGTGCAGCCGAGGGGGTGTCCGAGTGCGATAGCACCGCCGTTTACATTAACTATATCCTGATTCAGGCCCAGTTCCCGAATACAGTAAAGAGCTTGTGATGCGAAAGCTTCGTTAAGCTCGAACAAGTTAATGTCCTCGATCTTCATGCCGGTCAGCTTCATCAGTTTCGGAATTGCAACAACCGGCCCAACTCCCATAATCTCTGGTGGGCAGCCGGCAACGCCAAAACCGCGGAAGACTGCAATTGGCTTTAAGCCCAGTTCTTTTGCTTTGTCTGCAGACATTACTACAGTCGCTGCAGCCCCGTCACTGGTTTGTGAAGAATTGCCCGCAGTCACACTGCCTTTAGCGTGAAAAGCCGGTCGTAGTTTGGATAGGGTTTCTACAGTAGTGTCAGGGCGAACCCCTTCATCTGTATTGAAAATTTTTTCCTTTTCTACGACCTTATTGTCTGGTCCGACCGAACGGTCGACGACTTTTAAGGGAACAATTTCATCCTTAAAGCGGCCTTCTTTGATGGCTGCAGCTGCTTTTTGATGGCTGCTGGCCCCGAACTGATCTTGTTCTTCCCGAGAAATATTATAACGCTGTGCTACATTTTCAGCAGTAATTCCCATCGGGGCATAAGTTTCGATATGGTTTTCTACCAGTTCCGGGCTGGGTGCCATTTTGTTACCACCCATTGGAACCAGGCTCATACTTTCAACTCCGCCGGCTACGATAACATCAGCAAAACCAGCCATTATTCTTTCAGCAGCCATGGCTATAGACTGTAGTCCTGATGAGCAAAATCGGTTTACGGTTTGACCGGGCACCTCTACCGGAAGGCCGGCCTGCAGGGCAACGGTCCGCCCTATGTTCATCCCCTGTTCGGCTTCCGGGAATGAGCAGCCCAGGATTACGTCGTCAATTTCACCATATTCCAGGCCTTTAGCCCGGGCGATTGCTTCTTTGACGACAGCAGCGCCCATATGTTCGGGACGGGTATAACGCAGAGTTCCTCTAGGGGCTCTGCCGATTGGTGTTCTAACAGTGGAAACAATAACAGCTTCTTTCATTCTGATTACCTCCTTTAATTCCTTAAAGGTTTGCCTGTGGAGAGCATATGGTTGATTCGATCCATAGTTTTCTCTTCACCACAGAGTCTAAGGAAGGCTTCTCTTTCAATATCAAGCAGGTACTGTTCACTAACCGTTGTATTAGGATTGACCTTGCCACCACAAATTACATAAGCTATTTCATTGGCGATTTTTTGGTCATGCTCACTAATGTAGCCACCCCAGAGCATGTTCTGAACGCCTGCTTTAAAGGCTGCTACGCCATATTCCCCAAGCACCTTCAGAGGTTTTTGTTCGGGAGGCTCATAACCATCGTTTACCATAGATAACACGGTTTGCTTGGCATTGTGCAGCAGGTGGTCCTGATTAATGGTTATTTTGTCGGTCGGACGCATAAAACCAAGTTCCTGGGCATGAGGAGCGCTGGTGGCCACCGTGGACATGGCTATCGCTTCAAAAGCCTTTTGAACAAATGGCAGCATGTCAACCTTGATGCCTTCTTTCAGACCTTCAGTGAAGCGGATCATTAGTTCTTTATTGCCTCCCCCGCCGGGCAGTAGTCCGACCCCCATTTCAACCTGACCCATGTAAGTTTCTGCTGCAGCATGGATCCGGTCGCAGTGGAGAATTATTTCCATTCCACCGCCCAGGGTCATTTGGAACGGAGCTGCGACGACCGGTATCTTTGAGTACTTGACAGCCATCATGGCATCCTGGAATTTTTTGACGAAACTATTAAGCATATCCCACTCTCCACCTTGTGCACCCATCATAACCATTCCGACATTAGCTCCGACACAGAAATTATTTTCCTGGTTGCCGATGATCATGCCATTGAAATTCTTTTCAGCCTCTTCTAAAGCTTCGTAAATAAACTCTATAAATTGAGGAGAAATGGCCTGACGCATGCTGTGCATTTCAAGGCAGCATACTCCTTCACCTAGATCAACCAGGCTGCCGTCATCGTTTCCTTTGATCAGCTTGCCCTGCTTTTTCAAAGCGGAAAGACTGATCACTTCAGGACTGATCGGGACAGGTTTGTATTCTTTTGATGCGAAACAGTAGTAGGAAAGGTTTCCTTTTTCATCTTCTTTGTAGAAGCTTTCAAAGCCATTATCAAGCATTTCCTGGATGTTAATCGGGATTGTTTCTCCTTCATTTTTCATCCGTTCTACACTTTCTTTGACTCCGATGGCATCCCAGGATTCAAAGGGACCCATTTTCCAGTTAAAGCCCCAGCGCAAAGCCCGGTCGACATTTACTATGTCGTCGGCAATTTCGGGGATCAAGGCGGAAGTATAAAGCAATAAACGCTTGGTTAAATTCCAGGCGAACCGGCCGGCCTGATCATCAGCTTCGACCAGCATCTTGAATCCTTCTTTCAGACCGGCGTCTTTGGTTTTCGACAAAATGTCAAAGCGTGCTTTTTCTTTGGGCCGGTATTCCAGAGTTTGATAGTTGAGGGTCAGTATCTCTGAGCCGCCTTCACCCTTGATCTTCTTGTAAAAACCCTGCTTGGTTTTATCACCGAGCATTTTGTTATCAATCATCTTTTGCAGGAAGTCCGGTAGTTCGAAGATCTCTTTTTCCTTCGGGTCTTCAGTTTTATCATAAACTGTCCGTGCAACATGGGCGAAAGTATCGAGACCGACAATATCAGCAGTCCGGAATGAAGCGCTCTTGGGGTGTCCCATTGGGGGACCGGTTATGGCATCGACCGCTTCGACACTCATGTTTTCCTGTTCCATTAACCTTGTGGTATAAACCATTCCGAATACACCGATGCGATTAGCAATAAAGTTAGGAGTGTCTTTAGCAAAGACAACCCCTTTGCCAAGGACTTTTTCGCAAAAGCGATGCATATAATTAAGCGCTTCTTCAGAAGTATCCTTGCAGGGTATTATTTCCAGCAATTTCATGTAACGCGGCGGGTTAAAGAAGTGAGTACCCATGAAGTGTTTGCGAAATTCAGGTGAGTTTTCTGAAACCATTTCATTGATTGAAAGGCCTGAAGTGTTTGAGGAAACGATTGTGCCCTCTGTCCAGTTATCTTCAACCTGTTTGAAGACTTTTTTCTTGATATCGATGCTTTCAACGATGGCTTCAATGATCCAGTCGGTGTCTTTTAGTTTATTCATGTCATCTTCAAAGTTGCCTGTTGTAATACGGTCTGCATACGATTTACGGTACAGCGGATTTGGTTTTTGTTGGAGCAGTTCATTTTTGCCGTTGTTAGCCAGACGATTTCGAACTTCGGGGCTTTCCAAAGTCAAGCCTTTCTTTGCTTCCTCTTCAGTTAGTTCCCGGGGGACAATGTCAAGCAGAATAACCGGTATGCCCACATTAGCCAGATGAGCAGCTATAGTGGCGCCCATTACCCCGGCGCCAAGCACAGCAGTCTTTCGAATTTTTTTCAAGGCCATTTAAATACCTCCTTCATGACATGAGTTTAAACTTAACCATTAATAAAAAGGACTGATTGAGATTTATTTCTGCAGGCCTCTAATCAGCAGTTCAAAAACAGATTCTTTCAGGTCAGCCAGATTATAAGGCTTGCCGGACATCACCCAGCAGGTTACTACTTCATCAATACCGCCAAAAACGACCTTTCGGGCTGTTCTTGTGTTTAAATCCTGCCGGTAAAGTCCCTGCTCTTTGCCTTCCTCGATCACCTCCTCAATTAATTTAAAGTAACTCAACAGCGGTTTGGAAATACCTTCATTAATTTTCTGGTCTATTTGCCTCAACTCAAGTTGTGTCACTTTGGCTTGTTCAGGTTTGCTACCGAGGGTGGTTAAATGATAAGTGATGATTTTTTCCAGTTTTTCGTTTGCATTAATGCACTGGGCAAGTTCACTGTATAGTTCATCTACAAAGCGGTTCATCAGGCTTTGAAAAAGGGATATTAAAATGTCCTCCTTATTTTGAAAGTATATATAGACCGTTCCATCCGCTACTCCCGCTTCGCGGGCAATATCAGCTACTCTTGTTCGGTGGTATCCGGTCCGGGCAAAGGTTTTGACCGCTGCGTCAAGGAGAATCTGGTTTTTGCTTCCTGTGCGTTTGGCCATCATAAACCTCCAAGCATGATGTAAGAAAAAACGATTGATAATGAATGAAGCCTCATTCGTTTTTATTGTATATTAATTTTAGTCAATAATCAAGATTAATTTCAATTGTTAAGAAAAGTTAAAATGCTGACCGGTAAATAGAGAATTCTTGCTCTATAAATGTTGTAACAATAAAAATTCTGTGTTAATATATACTTGCTATAACGCCTCTATCAAAGGCGTTTTTATTATGATGTTTCTGTTTTAACTTCGTCTGATGATGTGTTAATATATAGGTTGAACTGTAAGGAGAGGAGAAAATATGTTAAACCGCTGGGAAAAAATGGAGGATAACAAGATAAAGTTGGAGGTAGAGGTCGCGGCGCCTGATGTTGATACCGCCTTGGCAAAAGCATATCGCAAGGTTGTGAAAAAGGTTAATTTGCCCGGGTTTCGTAAGGGTAAGGTCCCTCGCCGCATATTGGAATCACGCTTT
>SKPU01000091.1 GCA_007119335.1 Syntrophomonadaceae bacterium | reverse complement strand
GACCCAGAACCAGATCCAGATCCTGACCCAGACCCTGATGATCCAGATGATGAGCTGCCTCCGACAGGTGGATTTGCTATTCCGATTATCTCAGGGTTTGTTCTTTCGGGAGCTGGTTTTATGTTTATGAGAAGAAAATACAGAGGACGACATTAATTGATTGCGAGATGATTGATATCGACAAAAAAGGAGGGTAGATTTTTTTACCTGATTATAGGATGGATAGATTTGATATTCAGAATAATAAAGGGGTGTGCTTGATAATGAAATTCTTGAAAAAAAGAAAAACAATCCTGTTAACGTTTGTATTGTGTGTGATTTTTCTGTTGGTGTTTTCGCAAGCTGCATTTGCTGAAGGTTTAGTTAAACTTAGTGCCAGCGATGTAAAAGGTGAAGTCGGTGAAGAAGTGACGGTGGAAATCACGGCTGAAGATGCTCTTGATCATGAAGGTGGCCAGTTTGACCTTTCCTTCGATTCGGACATTGTTGAGCCGGTTTCAGCATCCAGGGGAGCGCTTGTTCCTGATGATGTATCCGGAAACCTTTTCGACTACAACCTCGAGTTGGCGGACGGTGAGTTAAGGTTGATCTGGGTTATCGCCGAGGGTTGTGAAGATGACTCCGGAGTAATCGGGACGATTAACTTCGAAGTATTAGATGACGGAGAAACCGATCTTGACTTCAGTAACATAGTGATGGCTCCTGATGGGTTTGAAGCTACCGCTACTTCTGGCAGCATAGAATCGGAAGATCCGGTCGATGAATTGGAAGCTGCAATTGCTGCTGCTGACGCTGCTATAGCCGACCTGCCGGATCCTGAAGATATTACCCTGGCCGATAAAGAAGATGTGGAAGCGGCCCGAGCCCTGGTAGATGAAGCCAAGGCCCTCGGTGCAGAGGATGATGACTTTGAGGATCTTGACAAACTGCTTGCTGCCGAAGCAAGGATCGCTAAACTGGAAGCAATCAAAACAGCAGACGATGCAATCCTGGCACTGCCTTCTGTGGATGTCTTAACGCTTGACGATCGACCGGATGTAGTTGCTGCCCGTGCCCTGGTCAATAAGGCTAAAGATGACCATGGTGCTGTAGACGAAGATTTTCTTTATCTTAGCAGACTGGAAGCTGCCGAAGGAAGGATCCGTGAACTTGAAGGGCTGGAGCCTACTCCTCCGACAGGTGCGATTAACTATATGCTACCTGTAGGTTTAATGGTTATCTTTGCCGGTTTGCTGGCCTATTTCAAACGCAGTCAATTGGCAACCAAATAGGTTCTGTTGATAATTGCCCTGGCTTAGTTATGGTTTGATTATGTGCTTGCGGCGGTGATTAATCAATCACCGCCGCAAAAGGCTATTAAATTATTATTAGTCAGGGAAAGGGTTGTTTTATTGACCTCTTTGAGGAGTTTGTGACAATAATGAAAACAAATATGGAAGCTAAGCTAAAAAAAATAATAATTTTACCGGTCTTTGCAATCCTCATTCTTGGTATTGCAGATAGCTTAATCGCCGCGGAGGGCTTAATACTAACTGTCAGCGAAGAAGAAGGGCTAAGTGATCAGCAGGTAGATGTAACTGTAATGGCTGAGAATGCTGCAGGGATAGAAGGCGGTCAATTTATTCTCAACTTTGACCCTGCGCTGGTTGAACCTGTATCGGAGGAACCTGGTGAGCTCATTGAGGAAGCAGACAGCAACCTGTTTATGATCAATAAGGAGTTTGCAGAAGGACAATTAAAGTTCATGTGGGTTACACCCAGGGCTGATACCGCCGACTCAGGTGAGATTTGCACGATTACCTTTAATCTTTTAAAAGAAGGCGAAACAGCGCTTGAAATGGAGGATATTGTATTATCTCCCGATGGAGCCGAAGCAGTCAGCGCTGTTCCGGGGAGAATAACCATCGGTGATGCGGGGGTGGATCCAGAAGAGAATGAAGTTGAACCTGAAACAGTTGAACCTGAAGAAGATGTCATTGACGATGATAACGACGATGAGGAAGTGGCTGCCGCGGAAACAGATACCAATAATACCACTTTATTTGTTGTGATTATTGTTGCCATAGTAGCGGCAGGCGGTTATGCGGCCTTTAGGAAATTTGGAAAGACCGCTAAAAAGAAACATGCAAAGATTGCTAAACATTAGATAAAAACTTAAACCAGGGAGAAGTAAAAATTGTTTGTTAATTAATTAGAATTTATTTTACCTGATTTTTTGGGGTAACTACCTTTTTGTGAAAGTGAGGTTTTTGAAATGCCGAAATTTATAAGGAAGAGAGCAGGAACAAAGATATCTATCGTATTGCTCTCCATATTTCTTTTCTTGTTCATGGTTTCTTCAATCGCCTATGCTGATACACCTATGCTTGGTGATGTGAACGAAGATGGGGAAATTGATGTGCGGGACGTTACTCTCGTCCTGAGGCATGTTCTGGATATTGAAGAGCTTGATGAAGATGTCGAGCATCTAGCTGATGTCGATGGTGATGGAGATATCGATGTACAGGATGTAACCCTGATTATGCAGTACGCCCTGGGGATCATCGATGAATTTCCTATTGATCTTGCCGAGGTGGTTAGTGTAAGGGCAATTGACAGGACCACTATTGAAGTTGAACTTTCTGAAGATGTTGTCGCAGCCGTAGCCGAAGATGTTGATTTCTACGAAGTTACTGTAGGAAATGAATCCGTTGAAGTGGAAGATGTCGACTATGATGCCGATGATAACGAAGCTATCTTGGAGGTAGATATGGAAGGCAAATCCGGTGTGCTCATGGTAAACGGAGTGGAAGCAGATGAAGAAGTGCCTCCTATTCCCGATTTTACTGAGATCTCTGCTACTGAAGCTGCCCTGGAGATTACCATGCACTTCAACACCCCTGTTTACCTGGACGATGATCTGGAACCAGGCGATGATATCAGGCTTGAAGTGGATGGAGAAGATGTAGGCGATGAGTTTGAAGTTGATGCGCCCGATTCAAGAGATGATGCTGAAGATGAATTCATCCTTGAAATTACTGATAAAGACTTTCGACCCGGTGCCAATGACTCTGTCCGGGTAGATTTGGACATTGAAGCCGCAGAGAAGATCTTTAATATTTGGGATGAACCGATGGAACAACCCCGGGTCTATATAACCAATGCTACCCCGGATGATGAAAATCCATTATTTGAAGATATCGCTGCATTTGAAGATAGTTACCTTGTGGTAGCTTATTTCTCCAAGCCGGTCAATACTACAGGTGAGGATGTAAATGCAGAGGTTACCGGGACAGATGCTGTTGGTACGCCATTCGAGTATACCGGAGTAATCGATGCTCTGGAGCAGGATGATGAGCAGGAAGCATTAAGAATTGAGCTTGATAATGACGAAGCTATTCCTGAAGGCGCTGAAATAACTGTCAGGTTCCCCACAGCGGAGGGCCGTAAGATCGAAGATCGCGCCGGAAACAGGTTAGCGGGAACATATACCCGATCAACTACAGCCATTCCCGGACCGACTCTTGAAGATGCTTCTGCTTCTGATCTCAGTTTTGATGCAGATGATCAGGAACAGGAGTTTGCGGTTACCTTAGTCGGGGATATGAATAAAGGGCAAGAGTTGATTATTTACTTGAATGAAGGAGATACCGAAAAGATAGACTACTCCAGCAACGATAATGACTATGATGTAGACGGCGCTGATGGAGACTTAAGCGTTGATGGTGAAAAAATAGTTTTTGAAGCGGATGAAGATATTTCAGACGGCACAACAATTACTATTACTGCAGAAGATGTTGATACTACAGGTGTAACTGAGGACGATGATGATCTGAAAATTGTCTTCGAACGCTCTGAAGTCGGTGCCACAGCCGAAGCTGAATTCAATGTAATTTTTGGATTAAGTAATCTTTCAATTACAGCGGAGTCTGAGGATAGTGAATTCTCAGGGCTTGCTTCCGGTCAGGAAGATCACATCATGACTTTTGAGTTTACTTTAAGGGGTGAACTTGAAGATGGTGAATCGGTGGAGATAGATGTAAGCAATCTTGTCGGCGCCGGTGTATCTTTTGATGATGATGAATTATCATCTGACGATGCTGTAGATCTAGAAATGGATAATGACACCATAGTGGTTACCGCTGAAGGAGATATTTCTACTGGTGACAACATCACTGTAGAAGCAGAGGGCGTAGATGTTAGTGTAGGTTCGGCTGCTGAAGATGTTGAGGTCACCTTCACCAGGTCTGATAGTGGCTTTACAGCAACTGAAGAAATAGATATTGTCAAGAGCTTTGTTGATGTATCTGTTTCAGAAATCGCAGCCACTGAAAATGTGCCTATGGTTGTTATGTTTACCCTTGACGGTGGAGTAGACAGCTTTAGATATCTGACCAGGGTAGACTTAGATTATGGCAACGCGAACATTGATTTTGATGATGCAACCATCGAGGTAGTTTCTGATGGTATCGCTTCAATCAGCAGCGCCGGTGTTATAACCTATTACTCACCTGTTGGTGGACTTGATGATGGAACAGAGGTAACAATTCAAGTTGGAGAAATAGATGCCAGTGGCGTTCTTGATTCTGAAGGTGAAGCAAGGTTCAGACGAATGGATAGTGGTTATGCAGTGATAGCAGAGTACGACATAATTAACTAATGACTAAAGTAGCTTAAAGAAGCTTAAAGCATGGAGGAATTAAGGACAACAAGATATAGCACTGGATAAAAAATGGTTTAAGCAAATAGATTAAGCGGCGGCGATAGGAGCAGCATCGCCGCCGCTATATCCCTAAGAATGGCCAGTTTAGTAATAATTTAAATTTTACCGGGTGTCAAGATACTAGTGAAGAGCAATATACAATTATCGCCAACTCCGTTAAAGGTGTCAGCCTTGAAGGGGCACACTCTTTAACCGTTTATATATTGTCATATAAAACTGAAAGGAAAGCGAGGGTTTATAATGCAGTTTATATTAAATGCTGTCAACGAGAAATCCGGAGTTAAGGCATTAGTAGTATTGCTCGTAATATCTTCATTGATATTTGCATATTCTTTAGTAGCAATGGGCGCTCCGGGAATTACTTATGGTGATGTCAATGAAGATGATGAGATCGATGTCAGGGATGTTGTTTTGGTAATGCGTTATATTTTAGATTTAGAGACCTTGACAGAGGATCAACTCACTGCCGCTGATGTTACCGGAGACGGAGAAGTTGATGTAAGAGATGCAACCAAGATCATGCAGTACGCGCTTGGGTTAATCGATGAGTTTCCAATATACCTAAAAATTGAGAGTGTAGAAGAGATTGAGATAACGGTTAGTTCCGGAACTGCCTATGCGGATATCGATTTTCCCGATACTGTAAAGGCTACTTTGTATGATGAAAGTGAAGAAGATATAGAAGTTGAGTGGGATGAAGAGTCTGAACCCGCATACAACAGTACTTTACCGGGCACCTACGAGTTTGAAGGTGAATTGGTAGACCTGCCTATGGGTGTAAGCAACCCCGATGACATCAAAGCTTTAGCTAAGGTAAAAGTATCTTCAGTTCATATCCCGCCTCCAGCGCCGGATCCGGATGAGTATACTGTAACCTTTGTCGATCTGAGAGGCGTGGCTGCTTCGATTGCGGTATATTCAGATGAAGCTCGTGAAGAACAAGTAAGTTCCACTTTAGAGTTATCTAACGGCAAGGCAGAAAAAGATCTTGTAAATAACGAATATTGGTTTACAGCTTCAGCTGCGGATGCAGTTTATGATGACTATGAAGGTGATTTTATAGTAGATGGTGCCGATAAGACGGTAGAGTTTTTTATGGAAGGCGGACCAGCCTATTTCCTACCCAGTATAAGTATGGAAGTTGATGGGGATGCAATAGAAGATGGGGATACTGTAAATTATGGTGATATACTTGGTGTAACATGTGAAGTAGAAAATATTGGAGGAGAAACTGGTACTCAGACAATAACTAGAGGTCGTAACTTTGCTGGCGATGAGTCGTATAGTTACGATAGCGAAGAACTTGATTCTGGTGACACCTGGGATTTAGCATGGTCTTATGACACCGAAGATTT
>SKPU01000229.1 GCA_007119335.1 Syntrophomonadaceae bacterium | reverse complement strand
CTGCCCGGGTCGCACTGGTAAATATACCGCGGGATAGTTATACCCGCATTCATGGGACAGATATCTATGACAAAATTAATCATTCTTATGTTCGTGGTTATTACCGCGCTCCCGAAGGGGTAGATCCTTATCACTATGGTTTAGAAACGACCTTGTCGACCATTCAGGAATTTTTGGGTGGCCTTCCTTTACATGGGTATATAAAGATTGATATGGCCGGCGCTGAAGAAATTATTGATAATATCGGCGGTTTTTATTTTGAAGTTGAGGAAGAGGTTCGCTCTGATTTTGGGCAGGGCAGAGTGCTGGTCGAAGAAGGCTACCAGTTATTAAATGGTAAAAAATTTATGGATTATGTCCGTAACCGCGCTGCTCACCAGGGTGGTGACACGGGCCGGTCACAGCGCCAGCAAGAAATCATGATTGCCTTATTTGATCAATTCAAAAGTCCTGCCGTAATGGCCAGGCTTCCTTTTCTTTACCCGGTAATTACTAACAATATGGAGATGGGACTGAACCCTCTTCAGGTTGCTGCGCTTGGCTTATTTGGATTGAGAATTGATTCATCAGAAATCGAGACTTATATTTTTAGCGGTCAGGGTCAAATGTCTTATCAGAACGGACAAAACATCTGGTATTTAGTAATAGATGAAGAAGATCGGGTCCGGATTATTAAAGAAGTTTTTGGAGAAGATGTCGATAAGCGCTCATTGCCTGCACTGCCCGGACCGGTTGAGCCTGAACCGGAGGAACCGGAGCCTGACCCCGAACCAGAGCCGAAAACTGAGCCAGATCTGGAACCGGATGAGCCTGTAGATGAGGAACCGGCTGATCCGGAATCGGAGGAGCCTGTTGACAAAGAACCTGCCGAAGATGAACCGGTTGAAGAGAATGTTAATGCGGGGGAAGAAGAGCCGGTTGATGATGCAGATCAAAATGATGGTTCTGAAGACCAGAGTGATGAAAGCCAGGGCGAGGATCCCGGTGATCAGGCTGATCTAGACGATGAATAGATTAAGTTTCGAGTTATTTGAAAAGCATGTTGAAATTGATTGACAGGCCTGCAGCCAGATGCTAAACTTTCTTTAGTTAGGCACCCTTTAAGGATAGTCCTGTGAGGCTGGCAAGGGAGTGACCGCAAGGGTATATTATTATACACCGCCCGCTCCTTAAGCGACAGGCGGTATTTTTATATACGCGTATCTCCTTTCGTTGGTGCCATTTGACAGGGTGGGGGAGGAGGTGATAAAAGATGGCGCTTAAACATAAAGCAACCGTTATGGATGAGAAAGGCATGCAGCAGGCCTTGCGGCGTATCGCGCACGAAATAGTTGAGCGTAATAAAGGTTTGAGAAGAATCGCTTTGATTGGGATCCGCAAACGCGGAGTGCCCCTGGCCAGGCGATTACAAGCCTATTTAAATGAGATTGAAGAATTTGATATCCCCTTTGGTATCCTCGACATCACCCTTTACCGCGATGACCTGAGTCAAAGACAAGACCAACCCGAAGTTCATACTACCGACGTTCCCTTTGATTTAACAGACAAAAATGTAATCCTGGTCGACGATGTGCTTTTTACTGGCCGCACAGTTCGTGCTGCCATGGATGCGATGGTTGATTTTGGCCGCCCGGCCAGCATTCAGCTTGCTGTGCTTGTTGATCGCGGACACCGTGAACTGCCAATCAGGGCAGATTATGTTGGCAAAAACGTTCCTTCATCCCGCAATGAATTAGTTGAAGTAAGGATCCAGGATCTTGATCAGGCCGAGCAGGTGGACATACTGGAAAAGGCACCTGAATAATTATTGATCTTAAAAATAATTAATAGAGGAGGTAGTTAGTAGGTGCAGACTTTAAGACGTAAAGATATCCTGGGTTTGGAAGAGATGTCTGCAGAAGAAATTACGCTTATTCTGGAAACTGCCCGGTCTATGCGGGAAATCATGCAGCGTAAAATTAAGAAAGTGCCTACCCTGCGGGGGCGCTCTGTCTTAAATCTATTTTACGAACCTAGCACTAGGACTAAAGCCAGTTTTGAGCTGGCTCAAAAATACATGAGTTCCGATGCGGTCAGTGTGGCCGGCTCTTCCTCGAGCCTGGTCAAGGGAGAAACCTTAAAAGATACTGTGCGCAACGTGGAAGTCATGGGTGTAGAATGTGTGATCATGCGCCACCCTGTTTCCGGGTCTTCCCACTACCTGGCCCGTAGCGTGGAAGCCTCGGTAATTAATGCCGGGGACGGCATGCATGAACATCCCACCCAGGGTTTACTGGATATGTTTACAATCTGGGAGAATAAAGGGCGACTGGAAGAACTGAAAGTGGTTATTGTCGGCGACATTCGCCATAGCCGGGTTGCCCGTTCCAATCTCTGGGGGTTGCAGAAGATGGGCGCAGAGGTTATGGTAGCCGGTCCTCCTACCCTGATGCCTCCTGATTTAAATGTCTTTGGGGTAAAACACTTTACTGATATCGAAGAAGCTGTGGAAGATGCCGATGTTGTCATGGCCCTGCGACTTCAAAAAGAACGCCAGGAAGGCGGACTTTTTCCGAGTATGCGCGAATACGCTGAATTGTACGGGTTGAATGCAAAACGACTGGCCCATGCCAAAGAAGATATGTTAATTATGCATCCAGGACCGATTAACCGAGGTATAGAATTAAGCTCGGAATTAGCCGACGGTCCCCGTTCAGTTGTTATGGACCAGGTGGCTGCAGGTGTTGCTGTCCGGATGGCTCTTCTCTACCTTTTACTAGGAGGGACTAAAGAATAATGAAACCAATTTTAATTACCGGAGGAAGGGTCATTGATCCTTCTCAAAACTTTGATGAAACTGCTGATTTACTTATAAAAGACGGCATTATCGAAAAGGTGGAGAAAGGTATAAAGCCACCATCCGGAGCGGAGGTTATCGATGCCGATGGCCTGGTCGTAACTCCGGGCCTGATCGATATTCACGTTCACCTGCGCGATCCCGGCCAGGAATACAAAGAAGATATAAAATCGGGAACCCGGGCTGCTGCTGCCGGTGGTTTTACCGCAGTTGCCGCCATGGCTAATACCAGCCCGGTCGGAGATGACCCCTCGATGATTCGATATGTTCTTGACGCTGCTGCGGGCGCTTCCGCCCGCGTTTACCCGATCGGAGCATTGACCAAAGGCCTCGAAGGCAAGGAAATGGCTGAACTGGGCCGTATGAAGAAAGCCGGGGCGGTTGCTTTTTCAGATGACGGCAAACCGGTTTCCAGCGGAACAATGATGCGCAATGCCCTGCAGTATTCTTCAGGGATCAGCGCCCCGGTGATTGCTCATGAAGAAGAGCCTACTCTTGCTGCAGGAGGAATGATGCACGAGGGCTCTGTATCTTCCCTCCTGGGCTTAAAAGGGATGCCTGCGGCAGCGGAAGAAGCCATGCTGGCCCGAGATTTGATGATTTTTAAAATTACCGGCGGCAGGCTCCATATCGCCCACGTTTCTACGGCCGGCTCCGTGGAACTGCTGCGCAGAGCCAGGGCGGAAGGGTTGCCTGTAACATCCGAAGTCACCCCCCATCATCTTTTAATTACTGATCGCCTGGTTAAAAATTCTGGTTACAGCACCAGCACAAAAGTTAATCCCCCGCTTAGAACAGAGCAAGATCGACAAGCCCTGTGGGAAGGCCTGCTTGATGGAACTATCGATGCCATTGCTTCAGACCATGCTCCCCATCATACCGATGATAAGGATATGGAATATGATTTTGCGCCCTTTGGCATTGCAGGATTAGAGACGACTCTGCCCCTGATGCTCGATGAGGTCAAGTCCGGCCGTGTCAAAAATTTCACCCTGCCAATGTTGATTGAAAAACTATCTTCAGCACCGGCCCGCATTTTTAACCTTCCGGGCGGGACCTTGCAGGCAGGAAGTCCGGCTGATTTGACCATTATTGATCCCGAGCGGACCTTTATAATCAATCCTGACACCTGGCAATCCAAATCGCGGAATACACCTTTTGGCGGTCGCCGCCTAATGGGAGCACCGGTCTACACTATACTTGGTGGTAAGATTACGATGGAAGAAGGTGTCCCGACTGAATAAACAACGCGGAGCCAAACCAAAACAGGAGAATTGCCTGGTTGGCAACAAGCAGATCATTGCCCCCGGATACTGCCGGCTAACTCTGTATGCTCCGCTGATAGCCCGGGAAGTTTATCCCGGTCAATTTGTCGAGGTTTATATGCCCCCGGAACATCAGCCCATGCTTCCACGTCCCTTTAGTGTTTACAAGGCTAACCAAAAAACAGGTGAAATCGTTATTCTGTTTGAAATCAAGGGGCAGGGAACAAGACTGATTACCGCGGCAGAACCGGGAGCTACCCTGAAATTGCTCGGACCGCTTGGTCACGGCTTTCCCGAGCTGCCTTCCGATGCAGTCCTGGTGGCCGGAGGCATGGGTATTGCCCCGCTTGTCTTCCTGGCTTCCTCAACTGATCTGCCCCGCACCTTAATTTACGGAGCCCCCACGGTTGCTCAGCTGGCTTGCCCCTCCTCCGATCTTGATATGCCCGGTTTAACAATTTTGGAAGCGACTGAAGACGGGAGCAAGGGTGATCAGGGGACCACGGTTGATTTACTGATTCGCTGTATCAATAACGTCGGGGCGGTATTTGCCTGCGGCCCCTCTCCGATGCTCCAGGCAGTGAAGAAAATAAGCGACCGGGCCGCGGTGAAGGCCTGGGTTTCTGTAGAAGAAAGGATGGCCTGCGGGATTGGAGCATGCGTGGGTTGTGCGGTAGCTACTCCCGGTGGATATAAGCGGGTTTGCAAAGACGGTCCTGTATTCGCCGCAGAGGAGGTAATCCTCAGTGAATAAAAAACGTTGCCAGGCGGACTTGGAAAGCAAGACCAATAATGACTATGGATTAACTAACGAATCATCCGTCCAGCCTGATTTAAGGGTTAACCTGGCCGGGATTGAGCTGGCTAACCCTATTTTGGCTGCCTCAGGCCCTTTCGGCTACGGACATCAATACCGGGAATTGTTTGATCTGAGTCTTTTAGGCGGGATTATTGTAAAAGGGATTTCTCCGGAGCCATGGGAGGGGAACCCGCCCCCCCGTTTAGCGGAGACAACAGGTGGGATGCTTAACGCTATCGGTCTGCAGAACCCGGGCCTGGAAAAATTCCTGAAAGAATATCTGCCCAGCCTGCGCGGCAGTGGAACCAAAATCATCGTTAATGTCATCGGCTGTTCCGTTGATGAATATGCTGCGGTAGCCTCACGCCTTGATGGGGTGGAAGGAATAGACGGGTTAGAATTAAACATATCATGTCCTAATGTCAAGGCCGGAGGGATTGCTTTTGGCACCGATCCCGCCTCAACCGGCAACGTGGTCAGCACTGTGCGCAAACAGACCGGCCTGCCTCTGCTCATAAAATTGTCCCCCAATGTTACTGACATTGCATCTATCGCCCGGGCAGCGGAAGAAGCAGGAGCCGACGGCCTTTCGCTGATCAACACTTTGTCGGGTATGTTAATTGATCTAGAGAAAAAAACGCCTTTGCTGGGCAATACTTTCGGAGGTTTGTCAGGGCCGGCCATCATGCCTGTTGCTTTGAAAATGGTCTGGCAGGTGGCAGGGGCGGTTAAAATACCGGTGCTCGGGATGGGTGGAATTAATTCTGCCCGGGACGCCCTGCAGTTTATTATGGCCGGGGCCAGGGCGGTTGCCGTGGGGACCGGGCTCTTTTATAATCCGGATTTGCCGGCAGAAATTAAAGAAGGAATTGCAGATTACCTGCAGCAGCATCGGTTTCCTGATTTGAAAAGTATTGAAAAGATCGCCCAGGACCCGAAAGGGGAAGAGTAAAGATATGAAAAAGCATAATGAACATCCGGATCGCTTTAGTTCTAACTGGTCAGAGCGTGATCAAGGGTGCCCGGGGCATTGTTCACCCGAACGACTGATTGTAGCACTGGATTATTCAGATCCCGGGCAGGCTAGAGATCTGGTGGATCTGCTCAAGCCTTCAGGAGTCAGCTTTAAAATCGGGCTCGAACTCTATATGGCCGGTGGACCGGACCTGGTCG
>SKPU01000265.1 GCA_007119335.1 Syntrophomonadaceae bacterium | reverse complement strand
GTCTTGGCCTGGGCTGTTTTACCTTCTTCAAGTAGGGCTTCCATGTAAAAGAGGTGAATTTTTTCATCAAAGTCCTCAATGCTAAGGGCCCTTTCACAATCCTCGGCCATCTGGGAGAAAAGGCGGTGCTCTTTTTGGAAAGCTAACAGATCGGATACACTTCTGACAAACAAACGTCTATAGTAGTGGCGTTTGGTCATAACCCAACTACAGGGCTGACATTCGGGAAGGTAATGTCCGAGGTAAAGGGTCAGGGCTTCCCTGTATTTTTCAGCAGCTAAAAAGGGGTCGATCTTCGATAAGCTGCGGGCCTCCTGACAGAGGCTTTCAAAAACATCTGCATCCAACCAGTACTGCGCATTAATGTTCCAACCATAGGCACCGTAGGAATAGCTGATCAAAGCCTTTGCTTCGGGGATCTGCATCTGCTCCAGGTCCTGCTTAAGGCGGTAAATCATATTTTTAAAAACATTCCGTGGATTGGTATAATCGTGATCCGGCCAGATGGTTTCAAGAATTGTTTCAGGAGTGCTGTGTTTGCCCCGGTGGGTTATCAGGTACATTAAAAGCTCACCGATCTTTTTAAAACGACCGGTTGCATCAACCAACATGCGGTCCCCGAATCTAATCTGAAAGCGGCCCAGGGTGTAAATTCGCAAGGTGTTATTGCCGGGGAGGTAATCGGTCTTACCAGCTTGAACGCGTTTAGCCTCATCCATAATTATATTTTCCCTTCAGCCACACACATAACTTATATTTTTATCTATATATAACAATAAGAATGATTATTAGCAAGCTACTAAAGTGTTATTTTTCATGGTAAAATAGTAGCAGATGCAAAAAGAGGAGGTGGATTGCATTGAAAAATACAAAAATTCGCATCGGTTGTTGCAAAAATTCGCATATTTAAAAGAGGAATTATAATGTAAATGTTGAATATATTAAAGTCCAGTAAGATATTTAACATATAATATTTGTAAAACCAGTTTCTCCTGGGAGGGTGGGTTAGTCATGAAAGCTGAAGTTGACTTGGAATCGGCTGTCGGAGCCAATCAATCCCTGTCTGGAATCCAAGGAGAACAAAGCAGGCTGGCCCGCCTGCGCAGCGTGCTGACAGAAATGAAAATAACAACCCTGCTGCGCCTGTACCGCTTTTTTTCCCTTACTCTTTCCTCGCTGCTTTTTTTATTGTTTCCCGGTATTTTTGACTTCGATACACAATTGGCCTTGATTTTCCTGGTCTTTGCCACAGGGGTTCTTTTAATTCTCCTCTATGAACATTTCTGGAAAAACACTATCGTAGTTTCCACCCTTGTCGTAATCGAAGCCCTGGGCATCGCGCTTTTACTGGCCTTTACCGGGGGTTTCAACGGACCTTTCCTGTGGTATGCCTTAAATCCCTTTATTGTAGCTTCAGCCATTTTCTCTTTTGCCCTGGCCTGGCTTATCCTGGGCATGCTTGCTGCAGGGACTATGGTACTCGGGAGTTATTTTTCCTTTGCTAACGGCAGCTATACCGAAATAACGGCCGGCAGCTATTACCCGGGTATAAACCTGGCAGTTATTGCTTTTGTTATTTACCTTTATACCCGGATGCATTTGATGATGTCTGAGAGGATGCTGGATAAGAAAAGCCAGCAAAGAGAGCTCATGTCGGCCCAGGAAAACCTTTCTGCAAATTACCATGTCTTCAAGGGGCTTTCAAATTTCCAGAGAAAAGTAGTCTACTACAGCAGCAAAAATGACATTTACACTACCCTCATAAACACCCTGATAAACATATTTCCGTTCCAGAAGGCTGCCATTTTAGTTTTTCCGACTGACTTTCAGCCGGGAGAAAGCTATGATTCAGAGCATTTCCAGGTAATCAGCTCAAACGGAGCGCAGTCATCCTCTACCACTTCAAATATCCAGCGTGAACTGGAAAGGCGCTGGGCGGAGTTTTCCAGCCTGGGAACAAAAAGAATACTAATCAGTGAAAACAGGCAGTGGATCGCCCTGCCCCTGCGGGGTGAAAAGAAAGCGATCACCGCAGTGTTTTTGGGGTGGCTTAAACCAAGGGTCAACCCCTTGTCTTTTGCTGAAAACCTGTCATTATTTATCCGTTTTGCCGAACAGACCACAGAATGGCTGTCTATGTTCAAGCAAAAAGAACGGGTCTTACAGCATATCTCCGCAGTTTATGAAGCAGTCGAAACTGTATCGAGCCAGAATGACCCCCGTGTTGTAATCGATCTTTTTGCCTCTTATGCCCGGGCTTTGACCGACTCTGACAAGACAATCTTCTGGATGGAGAATACAGGTGATTTAGAAGATGATGATCAAGAACCTATCTACGCGGTAAAAGGGCCCCGCGAAATTTATCCGGAAGAAGAGTGGGAGGGTGCGCTGCTAAAGGCATGGTCTGAAATTTGCATTAATCACCAACCGGTTACAACCGAGCTGGATCCAGAATCCGGTTCAAAGAACCTCCTGATCAGCGTGCCGGTTAAAACCAGCTCGCACTGCTCCGGCATGTTATCCTGCCTTCAGTCGAATAATACTTTCAGTGACGAAGAAATCATCCAGATTTTATCGGTCCTGGCCGATCTAAGCGCTATTGCAGTAGTCAGGGCCCAAACTGAAAAATTTGCAGAAAAGCTGCTTGTGGTTGAAGAACAAAAACGTATTGCCTGCGAAATCCACGATTCAATTTCGCAAAACCTTTTCAGTATCGTTTACAGTATCGACGCCCTGACCAGGGATACTAACCATCTGCTGGATGAAATTCAGCATGAAACCCTGCAGGATGTAAAAAACCTTTCCGCTGAAACAGCCCGTGAATTAAGAGCCTTGATTTACCGCCTCAATCCCAGCCAGGAGGCTAATAATACCTTTATCAGTCAAATAGCTGAATACCTGGACAAAATGGCCAGGATGAACCAAATCCAGATCAAACACACCCTCAACGGCAGCGCGGAACACCTTTACCCGGCTAACAGCAAAGCTTTATACCGGATCATCAGAGAATCGACTGCGAACGCACTTCGCCACGGGAAGTGCAGTGAAATTTTAGTCCACCTTGATATAACTCCTTCCCGCTCAATGTTGAAAGTAAGCGATAACGGCAAAGGTTTTGATGTGCAAAAAAGCCTGGATCTTTACACCAGCGGAAGTCGCCTCGGTATAGTCAATATGCGCGAACTGGCCCTTTCCCTGCAGGGCTCTCTGACTATAGACAGCAAACCGGGGATGGGAACCGAGGTAACCTGTTTAATCCCGACTTCACAGGTGTCTGTTGAGTAAAGCAGTGGTATAATAAGAATTGGGAGTGTGATGCTGATGGCAATAAAGGTAATCATGGTTGATGACCACCCCCTGGTCCGCAGAGGAATCGAATCCGCCATCCGCTTAGAAGAAACCCTTGAGCTGACCGGCAGTGCTGCCAACAGCACTGATGCCCTGCACTTAATCAATGAACACCGGCCCAATGTAGCCCTTGTTGATCTGAGGCTGCATAACGAACACGGTCTAGATATCGTCAGAAAAGGGCGGGTGATTTCTCCCGAAACCCGCTTTATTATTCTAACCTCCTATTCCACAGAAGAAGAAATTCGGGCAGCAATAAAAGAAAATGTGGACGGTTATATCCTTAAAGAAGCCTTGCCGGAGGAATTGATCGGAGCAATCCATTCTGTCAGCCAGGGCCGGAAATATTTTGATCCGGCCGTGGTCCAGTTTGCTATGGAATCAGGACGGTACAGTAAAAAGCCCGACCTGGGAGAATTGACTCCCCGCGAACTGGAAGTGCTCAAAGCCCTGGGCAGGGGCTTAAACAACCTGGCCATTGCCGATGAAATGTACATCAGCGAACACACTATAAAAAAACATGTCGGGGCAATTCTTCAGAAGCTTGATTTAAAAGACCGCACCCAGGCCGCCCTTTTCGCTGTTTCAAAGGGGCTGCACCAGCTCAATCAGTAGCCTGATCCGCACCCCTTGATTGCTTTAATTTTCATACCACTCTCTGTCGTCTTTTTCCTCCTCCTGCACCTGCTCCTGCACATACCGGCCGTTAACCCACCGGCCACTAATGGAGCCTCTCTGCGGGTGGGTCATCGTTCCTTGACCATGAGCCACCCCATCTTTAAAATCTCCCCTGTACTCTTCTCCGCCCGGAAAAAGCATCGTTCCGCGGCCTGTTATACTGCCCTCTTTAAAATCACCGGTATATTCCCGTCCATCCGAATGAATCCATACCCCCTTGCCATGAGGTATCCCGTCTTCTAATTGGCCGGTGTAGGTTCCGCCGTCCCAGCTAATAGTCCCTTCTTTATCTTGATCTTGATCAGGTTCAGGTTCGGACCCAGATGATCTTACAGCAGTACTTCCGGAAGACTTTTCTTCTTCTTCCTCTTCTTCTTCTTCCTTCTCCGCAAAGGTTTCTTCTACCTGGATCGTAAAAGTTTCGATTGCTGACTCCACTTCTCCCAGCTTTGCTTTAAATTCGAATTCATGGTCTCCGGGATCAAGATGACCGGGCGGGTCAAGCCGGGGAGTTTCCCCCCAAACCCGCCAGTCAGCGTCTCCAGGCGGCCTGTAGGTGACTTGAACCCCTCGTGGAGCAGGCCCATCATTCCACAATACCTGCAGATCGCCTTCATCGTAATCAAGAGAGATGCTGCCCTCGATTACTTCAAAATAGACTACTGTTTCTACGCCAAACCTTTCACCGTTTACCTCGGCGCGCAGGTAAACCGGGAGCTCTATTTCACCGGGTGAACACTGGTGCCCGACTTCTATATCAATCTCCCTGGTCCTGTCGGGAGAGAGGGTAGCCTCACGAGGATAGAAGGTGAGGTGGCTGTGCTCGTGGCCCAGGCTGAAACTGACCGGTACGCTCATGTAGTTTGTAACCAGAAGCGCTTGATGGCTCTCCCCCTGGGTTACCGTGAAATGGGGGGCAGCCGGTTCAAGGATGATATTTTCCTCCGGGGCCCCGGTCAGGGCCGGTTCCGGATCGAGCGTTAAAGTGCTGGTAAAAGGCTGGACTGATATAAAGACTACCAGGGCAAATCCCGCAATAACCAGTCCTAAAAGAATTTTTCTCATCAACAAAATCCCCTTTCCCGGGTTCGGCTAACTCGAGTTATATACTTTATACACTAATTTTTAAGTCTTTACATCATACAGAAGATGTATATTGCATGGTAAGAAAGAGGAATTTATTAATACTCCTAAAGGATTAGATGGATAATTAAAACTTTATCTTTTAAACCGGCTGATTTCGATTCTTATAGCCTTCCAGTAAAGTCTGGGGTATGGTTTTCCTCCCTGAATATTTCTGACCGGCTAAAAATGTTTTTTCTACTTCAAGCTGCCGTAAATCATGCGGATCGAGCTGCAGAGGGTTTTTGTTAACAATGATCATATCGGCGTTCTTGCCCGGTTCTAAGCTGCCCCGTTCGTTTTCATCAAAAGAAGTATGGGCAATGTTGTAGGTATACATGCACAGGGCATCGGCGGTACTTACCGCATGATCGGCAATATAGTGGTTGCAGGCCCCATAAATGCCTTCGACCGGATTGGCGGTGACGACCGGTGCGTCTGAGCCGGCGCTAACATTAATGCCCATCTCAAGCATTTTATTGATCGGCCAAATCTGGTGCACCCTGGCCCCGAGGATCCTCTCAAGGTATTCAGCCGGCTCAAGGGGGGAGACCAGATGGCCGGGATGAATGTTAATCCCGATTTCCAAAGTAGCTATTTTTTCGAGAGTTTCTTCCGGAATCAGGCAGGCATGGATCAGGGTATGGCGGTGATACTTGCGCGGATAATCTTTGAGGGCAGCTTCAAGGGCCTTCACCGCCTGGACCACTGCGGCGTCGCCGATACAATGCAGCTGGATCTGCAGGCCGGCCCGGTTCGCTTTTTTTACGAAATCAATGACCTGATCATCTTTATAAAATAAGACCCCCCGGTTAAATTCGTCATCCATATACGGTTCTGACAAGGCAGCATCTTTTGTGCCAAAGGAACCGTCAAGAGCGCAGGCAAAACAGCCTTCGATGCGGGGCAGTTTACGCTTAAGAACCTTTTC
>SKPU01000003.1 GCA_007119335.1 Syntrophomonadaceae bacterium | reverse complement strand
GACCACCGATGGTGACTACGCGATTGCCTTTTTGCAGGTTTTCAAGCATTTCCTTACGCTTTTTCTGCTGTTTCTGCTGGGGCCGGATCAGCAGGAAATAAAATACAACAAACAATAGAATTAGTGGTACAAAGGGGCCAATTGCTTCAAAATCCATTACACTTCACCTCCATACAGTTTTATGAGTTCTCTACCCACTTCCTGGTAATACTTTTCAAATCGTTCCTCTGCTATGGCTATCCTGATCTCTTTCATTAAATTGTCCAGGTAGTAGAGATTATGATAGGTTGTTAGCCGCAAAGCTAATATTTCCCCGGCGTTGAGCAGGTGCCGTATATAAGCCCTGCTATAATTTCTGCAGACCGGGCAGCTGCAATCCTCATCTAGCGGCGCGAGATCTGTCGCATAAACGCTGTTACGTATCGGCAGGTAACCCTTTGCGGTCATCACTCTTCCGTTGCGGGCAATCCTGGTCGGCAGCACACAATCAAAAATGTCAACCCCTGCTCGAACGGCTTCCAGCAGGGCATCCGGTGAACCGACCCCCATCAGGTAACGGATTTTTTCCGGGGGCAGTTTCAAAACCGTCCAGTCTAAGGCCTCATACATCAAATTTTTAGGTTCGCCCACGCTCAAACCGCCGATGGCGTAGCCAGGGAAATCCAGATCAGCTAATTCTGCAGCAGACTGCCGCCGCAAATCCTCGTACACTCCACCCTGGACAATGGCAAAAAGCGCCTGATCATCGCGCAGATGAGCCTTCTTACAGCGCAATGCCCACCTGCCGCTGCGCTCAACCGCTTCTCTGACCACTGCATATTCTGCCGGATAAGGAGGGCACTGATCAAGAACCATTGCAATATCAGCGCCAAGCATGTTTTGCAGTCTGGTAACTCTTTCCGGTGTAAGGAAATGTTTTGACCCGTCAATATGGGAGGTGAATTCAACTCCCTCATCACTAAGTTTTCGCAAGCCACCAAGGCTAAAAATTTGAAAACCGCCGCTGTCGGTAAGAATAGCGCCATTCCAGTTCATGAAACGGTGTAATCCCCCGTGACGGGCAATTAACTCAACTCCCGGACGCAGAAACAAATGATAGCAGTTGCTCAGGATCAGCCCTGTACCCATTTCTTCCAACTCACGAACAGTGATCGCTTTTACTGTCCCCTGGGTCCCAACCGGCATGAAGGCCGGTGTTTTAATCTCGCCGTGCGTCGTTTGCAGCGTGCCGAGACGGGCAGCAGTTTGCGAACACTTCTGGTTTATTGTGAATTTTATGGGCATCTTAGTCATCCATCATATAGAGTATCTTACACAGGCTTCACTGTCAATTAAACTTTTGAAAAACTTTCTAGATTATTAGCATACAATCACCGAAACTGTAAAATCTGTATTCCATTTCAACTGCTTGCCGGTAAGCAGCCATGATTTGATCATACCCGCCCAGGGCGCTGACCAGCATCAGCAGGGTTGATTGAGGTAAATGAAAGTTGGTGAGCAAAGCCCCAACCGCGCGGAAATTAAAACCGGGATATATAAACAGATCGGACCAGCTTTCTTGATCTCCTCTGAACAATCCATTTTCGTCTGCGCAGGTTTCAAGCACCCGGCAGACTGTTGTACCCACCGCAATAATTCGCCGGTTTTCTTTTTGGGCCAGGTTCAGGCGGTGGGCAGTTTGTTGATCAAGACGGTAGTATTCGGAATGCATAACATGCTCGCGGATATCTTCGGTTTTAACCGGTTGAAATGTCCCCGGACCGATGTGCAAAGTGACAAAAGTTGTTTCGATCCCTTTTTTCTTAAGATTCTCAAAGACCTGATCTGTAAAATGAAAGCCTGCGGTCGGAGCGGCGGCCGATCCTTCCTCCCTGGCATAGATGGTCTGGTATTGATCGGGATCTTCAACATCTTGATGGATGTAAGGCGGCAGGGGTACTTTGCCGAGGTGGGTCAGGACTTCCTCGATCGGCCGGGAGCCCCTGAAACTGATTTCACGGAGACCTTCCCGAGTATAACCTTCTATCACGGCTTCCATTCCATGTTCAAAAATTACTTTCGCTCCCTGTTTCAATTTACGACCCGGTTTAACCATGGCCACCCAGTTACCGTTATCCAGGCTGTTGAGCAGCAATAATTCTGCAGTGGCAGTTTTCCCAGCGATCTGCCCGATCAGGCGGGCCGGTATAACCTTTGTATCATTTAAGACCAGTAAATCGCCTTCTTCGAGATAATCGGGAAAGTGATCGAAAGTGGTGTGCTCAATATGACCAGTCTGGCGATATAGAATCAACATCCGTGATTGATCTCTTTGTTTCAAAGGTTCCTGGGCAATTAGTTCGGCAGGCAGCTGATAATCGTAGCTGTTTAATTTACACTTGTTCAAAGCGACACCTACTTATTTTCTTGAGATCATTTAAACATTTTAATTTTAAAACAGCGTTAACGCCTGATCAAATTGACCAGTACGCTTAAAATAATACTTATAATAATCATGGTTGCCAGGGGAAAATAAAAAGTAAAGTTTTCGCGTTGTATAAATATGTCCCCCGGCAGACGTCCCAAGCCGAGACGATTAACAACCACTAAGATTAAACCGGTTAGAGCGATAACGCCTCCACCGATCAGCAATAACCGTCCAAACGATTCCAGGTTGAGCAATTTAAAACACCTCGGTTAACAAAATCATGCCTTTAAAAAATAACAGCAGATATAAAGAATGCTCTGCAGGGTTTGAGTATCAAAACAGTTTCTGCTGCGGGTCCTCTTTTAGCGGCAGATTCAGATAGCTATAGACTTCCCTGGTAACCATCCGCCCCCGCGAAGTTCTTTTCAGCAATCCAAGCTGCATCAGGTAAGGTTCGTAGACATCCTCTAAAGTCTCCGGTTCTTCACTAATGCAGGCGGCAAGGGTATCTAAGCCTACCGGACCGCCTTCGAATTTTTCCACAAGCGCCAGCAGTAAACGACGATCTATCTCGTCTAACCCCTGCTTGTCGAGCTGCAGCATATCTAGAGCCACTTCAGCCACCGCACCGGTTATTATATTGTCCGCTTTAATCTGGGCATAATCCCGGACCCTTTTAAGCAAGCGGTTCGCTACCCTGGGAGTTCCCCTGGAAGCCCGGGCGATGATCGATGCTCCGGCACTTTCAGTTTTTACATTTAAAATATTAGCGGAACGGGTAATAATTTCCTCCAACTCTGCAGGGGTGTAAAACTCCAGCCGGTCAACCACCCCAAAACGATCACGGAGTGGTGAGGTTAACAGGCCAGCCCGGACCGTGGCGCCAATCATTGTAAATGGGGGCAGGTCAAGGCGCAATGTGCGGGCGCCCGGTCCTTTACCGATGATAATATCGAGAGCGTTATCTTCCATCGCCGGGTAGAGAATTTCTTCTACGGTCCGGTTCAGGCGGTGTATCTCATCAATGAACAGGACGTCACCGGTCCCTAAGTTAGTCAGTATTGCGGCTAAATCCCCGGGGCGTTCAATCGCCGGCCCGGCGGTAACCCTGATATTAACACCCAGTTCCCAGGCAATAATATGGGCAAGCGTCGTTTTACCCAGACCCGGAGGTCCGTATAGCAGGACATGATCGAGGGCTTCATTTCGCTCCAAGGCTGCCTTGATATAGATCGACAGTTTTTCCTTAATTTTTTCCTGGCCCACGTATTCCTGCAGGGAACGGGGCCTGAGACCGACCTCAATTTGCGGATCGTCTTCGGTCTGTCGCTGAGCAGATACAATCCTGTCCTCCATATACTTCTCCTTTCAATAAAAGCATTTTTTAGCTTTTGGCCATACTTTTCAAGACAAGTTTTAACAGCTCTTCGCGCGGAAGATCTTTATGCTGATCCACAACCTTGCTAACAGCTGTAGAAGCTTCGGTGCTGGAATAACCGAGAGCACACAGGGCTTCTGTGATATCATCCACCACCGAATAACCGGTATGAGATAGCGGACTGGCCACTAACTCTTCAGTGGAGATTGCTCCGGGCAGTTTCTCCTTAAGTTCGAGGACCAGGCGCTGGGCCGCTTTGCGTCCCACTCCGTGAGCCCGGCTGAGCTGAGCAATATTTTCTTCCAACACTGCAACGTAAAATTCAGAAACGCTAAAAATACCGAGCATCGATAAGGCTAACCGGGGACCAAAGCCGCTTACGCTGAGCATCAGATTAAAGAGTTTGCGTTCCTCTACCGCCCGAAACCCGTAAAGATATATTTCGTCTTCTCTAATCATCAGACGGGTGTAAATTGTTATTTCTTCTCCAATCAGGTTATGAAGATTATCATTCTCTGCCGGGGGCATCTCCAGGGAGACTCCAATTCCCCCCAGGTCAAGAACTGCTTTACCGGGAGTTGCCGCGATAAGGCGGCCCACTAAAAAATCAATCACTTAAGCCCTGCCCCCTTTAACCGCGTTCTGAAAACGGCGGTTTTGCAAATGGCAGAGCGCGACAGCCATTGCGTCAGCTTCGTCGTCAACTGACGGCAATTTGGGCAGTTTTAATAGCATTTGGACCATTTTCTGGACCTGCATTTTTTCTGCTTTGCCATAGCCGGCAACAGCTTGTTTGACCTGCAGAGGAGTGTATTCAAATAGATCAACGTTACACCGGGCAGCGGCAAGAATGATTACTCCGCGGGCTTCACCGACCTGGAAGGCGGTGCGCACATTTTTGCTAAAAAATATTTTTTCAACAACTAAAGCCTGCGGCCTGTATTCCGCAATCATTTCAAAAACCTGGTTATGAATAACCTCCAGCCTCGAAGCGGCAGGTAAATCTTTATGGGTCCGGATACATCCGGAGTTAAGGCACCTATAATCGCTGCCGCTTTCTTCAAGCACGCTGTAGCCGGTTATTGCCAACCCGGGGTCGATCCCGATAATTAACATCTGCTCACCTGTACCTTCATTTTTTGTCCTGCTCCCTACTGCTTTAGCAGAAGTTCGCTCGGGATATCAAAATTTGCGTAGACATTCTGAACATCGTCATGATCGTCTAAGGCTTCCATCAAGTTGATAATCTTATCTGCTGCATTCGATTCAGTGATTTCTATGGTATTGACGGGAAGCATGGTTACCTCAGCTGAAGCAATTGGAATCCCCTGCGCACTAAGTTTATTCTTCACATCCTCAAAATTTTCGATTTCGGTAACGATACTATAGGTTTCCTCGTCCTCGGTTTCAACTTCCTCAGCCCCGGCATCGGCAGCCTGCAGGATCAGATCATCCTCATCGATCTCCAGTTCGCCTTTATTCACGCTCAGGTATCCTTTGCGGTTAAACATCCAGGCCACGCAACCAGATTCACCGAGGCTGCCGTCGTGACGTGAAAAGATATGCCTGATTTCAGCAACAGTTCGATTGCGGTTATCCGTCATAATTTCAAGCAGCACCGCTACTCCGCCAACGGCGTAACCTTCCAGGCTGGCCTGATCGTATTTGGGTCCATCCTGTCCACCGCTTCCTTTTTGAATAGCGCGCTGGATATTATCACTGGGCATGTTATTATCGCGTGCTTTCTGCACTGCTAGTCGAAGCGTAAAGTTAGTTTCTAAATCAGGACCACCCTCCCGGGCAGCGACGGTAAGTTCACGGGCCAGCTTGGTAAATATTTTTCCCTTTTGGGCATCCGCCCTTGCTTTACGGTGTTTTGTATTAGCCCATTTTGAATGTCCGGCCATCGGCATCCCTCCTTCAATCAAAGATATAGCGGTGCTTTTCTAAAATCAGCAACAGGGGCAGGCCCAGTCCGTAACAGGCTACTAATTGTCCGGCACCGACCATTAAGGCGGTCAGGTACAAGGGAAACCCGAGGACCAGGTGCAGGACCATCCCCACAATAAGCGCGTTTATAATTACCGGCGGCAGCGGGACAAGATATTTATTGCTGATTTTTGATACCAGGTAGGCAGAAATCAACGTGGCCAGGCTGCCAAAAATAATATCCAAAATACCGTGCCCGCCAATAATATTGGCAATCAGGCAACCAACAAACAACCCGGGAATCGCAGCCCCGGTGAAATAGGGTAAAACCATCAACATCTCCGAGATGCGAACCTGAAACAAACCGT
>SKPU01000142.1 GCA_007119335.1 Syntrophomonadaceae bacterium | reverse complement strand
ACCGCCTTACAGTCCCTGCTTTTAGTTCATTTCTCTTTTCTTTCCTGGTGCTCCCCCTGGCAAGTCTGGTTGAAATAAATTATATTGCCGTCCTTCCCGTTGCCGCCTTGGCCGCTTTGCAAGCGCCCCTGGTGGCGCTATTTATGGGAGCTTTTGCCGGAAACAAGGTTGAAGGACTTACCCTGACCAAGGGTTTGGGCTTTATGTTTGCCGGCCCCGCAGCTGGCTACCTGGCCCCGCACCCCTGGAACTATGCCGGGGCAGTTTTTCCCCCGTTCTGGATAACTGAAGCTTTTATGGCTTCATTTACACCCGGACTGGCATATGCCGGTTATTTGCTGGGTGGTTTTATTATTCATGCCCTGCTTCTCCGTCACCTGCTGAATCGTTTTATCAATCGGGTCTAATAAACCTTGTGGGTTCTAATTACAGTTACTGGGGGCAGGTCTTGATTTGTTGCATTTTTGCCGGTTTGGCTGTGACTTCAGTAATCCAAATACGCTGGATCCAGGGGATTGGACCTTCTTACTCATTGAACTCCCTCTTGTCATCAGCACATAAAATCTGCTCTGCATTATCTTCGGATATTATTGCTTGCTGCTGGATTTAGAGGCGCCTGGACCATGACAGCTAACCGCTTTATTTCTGCCACGGTGAGATTGCAAAATGACATCAGAAAAACCACCCATTAAGGAAAGGAGAAATAAGTATAAGCGGTAGGGTTATAGTGAAAAATAAAAAACAATTACCCGGTTTCAATCAAAATTTACATTTGAAACTCCTTATAAATGGCTGGACTCCACTTAAGGTGCCTGACAGCTTAGCAGTTGCTCTTTTGTTATCACTTTCCAGCGCTTTTTGTGAGCACCGGGTGTGTTTTGTTGAACATAGGCTTCAAAAACTATTTTACCATTTGGCCCTTTCAAAGACTGATATGTCGTTGTTTATGAAGAAAACTAAACCAATGGGGCAGGCCAGGCAGGGGAGTGTACCCTTCATAGCTACCTCGTACATATAAATGCCCTATCGAGGGTTGCGAAGCATTAGCCACATGGGCAGATCAAGTTTTGGCAAATTGATTTTTTCAAGCACAGTGAATCCATGCTTTTCATAAAAGCTCAGATTCTCTTCTTTCTCCGTTTCCAGGTAAAGACTAAGGCCTTCATTGTCGCATTCTTGCTTGATTGTATCCATGAGTTTGCTTCCAAACCCCTTACCCTGGGCCGATGAAGAAACACCAATAATTGTTAAATAGATGTAGGCCTGGTTTTTCATCAGTCTTTTACGCTTATGGCCGGTTTGTTTGGAAACGATTGCAAGATTATGTACTGCTTCTTTGCCTATCTTCATTCCGTAAAGCAAAGCCCCGCTGCGCAGCATGCCCCACATGCTCATGTCAGCATACTTGCCGGGAACCCAAACAGCCACCCCCTCTGTTGACGGGGCCGTTGCACAGGTTTTTCCGAACTTCATCCCGTACAGTAAAGGGATGGTAAAGAATGCGGACAAGGCCTTACCCTTATCAGGAACATCTTTAAAAACCTCTGCCCACAGGGGGTCATTATCAAAGGCATCCTTTAAAGATTCGATGGCTTTGGGTATATCTTTTTTCGTAAGGCAGTAAAGGGTAGATTTAATCATTCAATTAACCCTCTTTCTTGTAGTCTCATCCGCAACTCAAAAAAAATATGTTGTTCTACCAAAAGAATAATACCATAATGCGCCGGGTGGAACCAGTAGCAAATAGCAAAGGCAGGGATCTGGTCTTGAAATATCTTACACTGCGCCACCCTTTTCTTGAGCATTAAAAAACAGGTTAAAAAAATTTTAAAAAGAGTTGCCAAACTGCCGACTGTGTGGTATATTGATAACGCAATGTTATTTATTTATAACATAATGAGCAACATAAGCAACAATTAGGAGGTTTGATCAATGAAAAAACATCCACTAAGACTTATGGGAATGTTGGGGCTTGTCGGGGTGGCAGGGCTACTTACCGGTAACTACGGGTTGTTTGGATTCTTCGGGTTTTTCGGCTTCTTCGCGCTGGCCCGGGAAAAAGATGACGAAATGCTGAGGCAAAATATGGCCAAGGCAGGGTTTAATGCTTTTCTTGTTTCCCTGGTGGGTTTTCCGGTAGCCGTGATTGTGGCCACTTTCATCGGGACCGTGGAAGAAACTTTCGTCTTTTTTATCATGTATTTTGCTGCCCTTTTTGCAGCCCAGATCCTCACCTTTGTTTTTTCCTTTAACTATTACGAGAAAAGAGGGGATCTCGGGTGAAAACAAAGTTCAAGACCCGGATCAAGGAACTACGGGCCAGGCATGACTTAACCCAGGAACAGCTGGCCGACAAATTAGGAGTGCGCAGAGAAACAATCGGCCATGTTGAAAACGGGAAGTATAACCTGTCTTTACTGCTGGCCTATAAGATAGCGCGGGCCTTAGAAAGCAGCATCGAAGAAGTGTTTATCTTCGAGGAGGATAACTAAACCCATTGGGCAGGCCGGGGGAGTGTAACCTTGAACAGTTGATACGCTTTCTGTCTGGTAATCATGCAGTAAACGCCCGATGGAACGCACGATACCTACATAAACCTTTGCTCATTGTTATCATTGGCCTGGCAGTTACTGCTCTTTTTTATAAAAGCAGCGCTTCAAAGTTTCAAAATAGCTGTTTGCTTCATCCAGTATTTCAACATCGACTTCGTCGATTGAGCCAACCTCGTCCCTTTTCTGTTCAGCAAAACCAAGCATGGTCCAGCTGATTATATCCAGGGCCTTGTTAATATCAATATCATCGCGGAATTTTGACAGGTCGATGTCCTTATATCCTTTTTCAAGCCCCTCTGCAATTAGAGTATTTGCCAGATTCCGAACTTCAGTTTTTACATCGTCAGCATCTTCATAAGCGGTTGCTTTCAAAAAATTAAAGGCATGCGGGTAACTTTTATAGGTCTTGAACTTTGCCAGCCCGAGCGCTTTCATTCTTTCAAATACGTCAGTTTCACCCCAATCCACTTCATTGTAAATTCTATTGATTACTTTTGCAGCATAGTCAAGCAGAAATAGATACAGCTCTTTTTTGTTATTGAAATAAACAAAGAGGGCCCCTTTAGAAATGCCGGCTTTTCTAACAATTTCATTGGTAGAAGCCCTTTCATAACCTTTGCGGGCGAACTCGGTAAGAGCGGCATTGATGATGCGCTCCTGCTTATCTGGTGTTAAGCTCATAAATTTCTCAGCGATAACCTTCACCTCTTTATAAATAAAGATTTCGGCGGCTAAAAATAAAGACGCCCGCACTGTAAAGCAGCAAGGCAATTGCTGCAAATACCAGGCAGATAATTACCAGGGCCTCTTGCTCTCCGGTAACAATATCTTCGGGGTTAAATAAACTGTAAAGGGTTAAAAATTGAAGCCATTCAAAGCGATCGCCAATATTGCGCAGCATGTTTATGATAAAAAATAGAATTGGGATCCCTGCACCAAAAGCCAGCGCAAACTTTGCTTCATTAAAGATACAGGAGAAAAAGAAGCAGATTGAACTGATCGACAGAGTCAAAAGAATGGTAACCAGGTTTAGAAGAAGGAAGGCAGGTATATCCATCTCGCCCGGAAACATCAGCTCACTCACTGCAGTACCTGCCGCGGTATTAATGACAAGCAGCATTGTAACGCTGAAAGCCATGTAAACTGCCTGGGTAGTAATAACCTTAACCCTTGTATTGGGAGTGGATAACAGATAGGCCATGGAACCCTTGTCTACATGGGAGGCCACAAGCCGGTTGGCCAGAATAATGCAGTAGATCATGGGAAACATCAAGATAATAAACCCGTAATAGTAGATGGCCATGAAGGTGATCAGATCAGTTGGGGATCCTCCGTAACCAAAGGCATCCATAATACCCTCTGGCATCGTTTCCATCATCTGCCTCATCGCTTCGATATTATCTGGATCGTACATACTGAGCATTACCGACATGTACATGAGGAGGATTGCGAAAAAAATTACAAAGATAACCCAGTTTGATTTGGCGGTTGATTTCAGGAGCGCAAAGTTGATCATCAGACAACCTCCCGGCCGTAGTATTTTAAAAAGATCTGCTCTAAAGACTGCGTGGCAACATCGAGCCCCAGCACGGTGCACTGGGCCAGGGCAGCTATAAACTGTTCATAGTTGCCGGCAACAAAAACCTCGACCGTGTTTTTGCTGACCTTGCCTGTTTCCAGGCCGGCGGAGCGCAGCTTTTCCAGGTCATTTTTTGAACCCAGAGTAACCAGGTAAGCTTTTCTCTGGGATGATTTTAAAGAATGCACATCTTCAACGGTCGCCAGAAATCCTTCCCGGATAATCCCCGCCCTGTCGCAGGTGCGGTAGGTCTCTTCGAAATTGTGTGAAGACATGAGAATTGTCTTCCCTCTTGCTTTTTCCTCAAGAATTAGATCAACAAAAGTATTTTGCATCAGCGGGTCTAGGCCACTGGTCGGCTCGTCTAAAACAAATACTGCCGGATCATGCATAAAGGCAGTGACAATACCGAGCTTCTGCTTCATCCCTTTGGACATTCTGCGAATTCTTCCGGAGGGGTCCAACTCAAAACGTTCAATCAGGTCTTTGCGGCGCGAATTTCTTCTTCTGCCGCGCATCTGTTCAATCAGATCGAGGAACTGCGAACCGCTCATTTCATCGAAGAAAGCCATTTCACCCGGCAGGTATCCGAGCATGCTTTGAATTTTTGCAGACTCAGACCAGCAATCAAGCCCGTTTATTCTGCATCTTCCCTGCTCCGGCCGGGTGAACCCGAGCAGGTTTCTGATAGCAGTAGTTTTGCCTGCACCGTTCGGGCCGAGGAAACCGAAGACTTCCCCTTTCCCAACAGAGAAATCAAGATCAAAAACACCCTTGCCACTCTTGTAAGTAAAGGTCAGATCTTCAATTATTATTATCTCTTCTCGCTTTTTGGCAGGATGCTCCGCACTATTTAAATCTTCCCCCGCCACAGGCTTAATGAAATCACCTTTTTCCCACAGGCCCCTGGTTATTCTTCCATCAGGGTTTCGGTATATTCCAAAGCCATCTTTTTTGCCAGCTTCAAAATTTCCTTTGTAAGCACCGCCGCTGGGATAAATTACTATTCCTCGGCCTTCTGGTTTACCCTCGACCCATTCACCGTCATACTTTGTACCGTTTGGTAATAAGAACCTGCCTTTTCCATGAGGTATACCCTGGATGGTTTCACCATGATATTTGCCGCCCAGCCAGTTAATGGTTTGTTTAGCCTGCTTACTGTCTTTATCCATTACAGTCACCTCAAATAGTTTTAAACTTGTTGCCGAATAGTCAGACACCTAAGTATCCCGGCAAAGTAAAAATTATTAACAATTTTAATCCGCGTATCGATCTTGATTAAATAACAATTGACCGCACCGGTCAGTAATTACTATAAACTAAATGACCACTATGGTCAAGTTATTCCGTTGGGGGATCTTTCTTTTGGTATGCAGAATTTATTACAGGTTCGGCCAGATTGAAGTTAAAACTCAGATTCTAAGCTAGAAAGGGAATTTATGGTTTGACGTCGAATTTAGGATCTGTTAACTTGAACCGGGAAATAGGAAATTGATGCATGAAAACAGTTTAACAATGAATTCCTTGATAGTTCAGTTTCAGAAAAACTAGAAGGGAGGTGAGTTGATGGCAAATGAACTTTCAGTGGCCGGCCCTGGTTCAAAATATAAGCTTCCGGATGCTGAACCAGCAGGATTTTGGGCTGGATTCTGGCATGGTATTATATCACCGCTCACCTTTTTGGTGAGTTTATTTAATCCGAATGTACGTATTTATGAAACCAACAATAAAGGTGTAATATATGATTTTGGCTTTTTACTTGGTGCATCCGGATCTATAGGCGGAAGTGGAACAACTATAAATTAACCTTCTGGGGCCCGCTGCAGGAATCTAAGGTCATCTGTTTCAATCTACCAGGCCTTAAGCCTTATAATGCATCAGCATCGGCGCATTTGTCGGCTCGGGGACAACTTTGACCATTTCATAGTATATTCAAGCAACCCCCGATTTTTTTTGAAGCGATCACAACAGTAGTTGCATTT
>SKPU01000167.1 GCA_007119335.1 Syntrophomonadaceae bacterium | reverse complement strand
GAAAATGGATCGAAGGCAGAAACTATTTAATTTACATCCATTTTCATTTTATAATATGCTATAGCGGTGGTCAAGAGTCTATTACCGCTAAATTTTTACCAATTGCCCGGCAGGGTAGTGAGGCTGAATAAGTCAATGATGAGGTAATCATAAAGTAGTGGTTGTTCATTTGGAGGACGAAGAATAAAGGGACTTTGCCTCGCTAATTCCGACAATTCCTCCTTAGCATTGCAAACGATGCCGGCCAAGATTATATATGAGTAATCGCGGTCACCTTTATTTTACAGACTGGTTTTGCTACAATGGTTTTACTACAATAGTATAGTAAATTAAGAATGATTGTGATAGGGTGATTATAGCCCGGACAACATCCATGAATCAGGAAGCTTAATAATTCAATACAGGGAGGGGTTATGGTTAGCGGACCCCGCAAACTCATCCAACTGGTAGACACTCTTTCCCGGGCAATCCTGGGTAAAGAAGAGATCATAAAGCAGCTGGTTACCGGACTGTCTGCGGGTGGTCATATTCTTTTTGAAGATGTTCCGGGAGTAGGAAAAACAACCCTGGTAAAAGCTCTGGCCAAAGCCACGGGTTGTGTTTTCAAGCGCATCCAGTGTACTCCCGACTTGCTGCCTACAGATATCAGCGGAGTATCGGTCTATAATCATCAAAGCGGGGAGTGGAATTTTCAAAAAGGCCCGGTGTTTACTCAGGTCCTTTTAGCTGATGAAATTAACCGCACCTCACCTAAAACTCAATCCGCCCTGCTGGAAGCGATGCAGGAGAAACAGGTTACTGTTGACGGTATCACCTTTGAATTGGACGAAACTTTCCTGGTCATAGCGACGCAAAACCCCCATGAATACGAAGGAACATTTCCGCTGCCCGAGTCCCAGCTTGATCGCTTTACGATGCGCCTTTCTCTTGGATATCCACCACCGGACAGCGAAATTAAATTGCTAAGAAACATATCCCAGGACAATCCTCTTGACCGGGTGGAGCAGGTTATAGATCCGGCTGAACTGTCTGCTATCCGAAAAGAAGCCGGGCAGGTTCATGTAGACGACAGTTTATTGGATTACGTGACCAGGTTGTCTGCGGCAACCAGGGAGCATGAAAAAATTGCGCTTGGGGTCAGCCCCCGGGGAAATTTACATTTAGTCAGGTGCGCCAGGGCCAGGGCATACGCCCAAAACAGGGATTACGTATTGCCCGAAGATATCCAGGAACTATTTTTCCCTGTTTATGGGCATCGGGTGATATTAAATCAGGCTGTATTTTTTGAAGAAGAAAATGCCAAAGTTATTTTAGACGAGATCCTTGCCCGGGTGCGCGTCCCCGGCAATACAGGTGAGAGATGATTAACCGGGGAGCAGCGAAGATCAAATTTCCTAACAAGCATTACTGGGTCATGTTACTGGTTCTTTTCGGTTTAGCTTTGTTTAGCGGGATTTCTATTGTTTGGATTGCTTTCTGGTTCTTCCTGATGCTGGCTTTTGGTTCCATGGCCTGGCTGTTGATGTTAAGTAAAGATCTGGAATTTTCCTTGAATATAAAGCCTGTAGAAACGATCAGAAACGGTTATGTAGAATTAGAGTTAAGGGTGCTCAACGATTCTTTGCTGCCGCTTCCGCACAGTGAGCTTTATATCGATGGTTACAGAGATGAAAGTCTCTTTTACAACCCTGAACAAAAGCTGGATAAAAAAATGGAGTTCGATGATAATTATCCCCTGGGTTCATGGAGAATGCACTGTAAGATTAAATGCACCAAGCGTGGCTACCACTTTATCGGCCCTTTCAGGTTAAGGCTGCAGACCCTTTTCGGGACTCTGGCAGTAGAGAAAAACTATCCCGGCAGCAAAGAATTCGTTGTTTATCCAAGGGTAATCGCTTTTTCCGGCAGATACCATATTGAAAGTGTTGAACCGCATGGAGCGAGAAGAACTGTTTTCAATAACCCTTTCAATCAGCTTGATTACACGGGAAGCTATGACCTGAGGCCTTTTGTGCCGGGAGATCCTTATAAAATTATTAACTGGAAGGTTTCTGCCAGGCAGAATGAAATATATGTTAAGCGCCCTGACACAACAAGCCAGTCGAAAGTAGTGGTTTGTCTTGAATTTTCCCAGCAGTATTATGATTCTACAGCTGATCAGGACCTGTCGTTGGAAAAGGTGTTCTCCCTGTTAACCCACCTGCTGGTTAATGGCTTCCAGGTAGGACTGGCTACTTATGACGGCAAAGAGCGCTACCTTACTCCGGCCAGGGGAAAAAGACAGCTTTATTTAATTAGAAAGCTTTTTACCGAATTACAGTCAGGCTGCGGGGAGACTTTACTGGAAAAATCTTTTTATAAACGAGGAGCTGCAAACGACAAGCTCTTATGGGTTATGCCCAATCTGGATCACTCATATCTTAAGAACCTTGCTAATTTTAAAAAATACGGGAAGAAACTTTCTCTTATTACTACCGATCAACAAATCTCTGTAGAATACGACTCAATATTTTCCCAGTTTTACATCTGGCAGCTTGTTCTACGGAATAACCGGGTATCTGTAAGGCAGGTGGAAACATCATGGATCTAAAAAAGATATACAGATTAGAGGTTTGGCTGCTGATATTTATGGCAGTGCTAATCATGCTTTCTGTAACCAGCCATACGGAACATAGACCGCACTGGATAGTATGGGTGGCGGCAGGAATTTTGGCGATTTTTCTGGTAGCCCGGCCAAAAATTATTGGCTTCTCGCTGCTCTTTATAGTGGTTGCTGCGGGTTTGTTGGCTCTCGGGTTTGATCCGATCGGGGATAGGCTGCTTGACTTTGCTGTGACGTTGTCGGCAGAATTCTGGGCATGGATCCGTAACCCCAATAACGCAGGGCCCAGCCTGGTTTGGATATTCAGTTCAACTTCAGTTTTTTTGATGGTAAGCCTCCAGTTTTCCTTGATATCCCGGGGAGGGAACATTATCCCGTTGATTGTCCTGGGGGTTATAATCTACGCCTCCCTCTGGATCCACCGTTTCCCGGATGCCGAACTGGGCTTGTTATTATTTTTAATGCTTGCTTTTCCTGCAGCTTCTTTTTTATATATCAGGAAGCATAGTAAATTAGATAGAGTCTGGTATAAAGCGGGGATTATGTCCCTGGGGTTGATATCCGCTCTTGGTGTTTTAATACTGCCCTGGGATTTAGAACCTTTGGAGGTAGAAGGAGGTTTAAATCTATTTAACAATCGTTACAATGCCGAACGCCTTGAGCCCGGCGAAGAAGGGGATGTTATTCCATTATCTAGTCCTGAGAGAATAACTGGCTACTCTCCCGGGGGAGAACTGGGAGGAAGCCTGACCGGATCTGCTGAAACTGTTTTAGAAATAGAGTTGTTGGAAGGTTCCCTGCCCTCCTCCCTTTATCTGCGCGGGCAGGCCAGGGACTATTATACCGGGTCCTCCTGGGAAAAAAAAGAAGCAGAGCCTTTAGATGATCTCGATGCTGCTTTTAGCTACGTGCATAATTATGACAGAAGCTTAAAAGTGCAGGTTTCTTATCTGGAACCGGAAGAAGACCTTTTTGGGCTTTTCCCCTCCACCGAGTTGGCAATAGTTGAATACAACGGGAATGATGATCAGGAAAACCGGGACTACCAGGTGGACTCTTTTGGTAACACAAAAGCTCTACACTCTGATTTTAAAGGTGACTATATTTTGTCCGGCAAAGAAATCACCGATCTTGATCTGCAAAGGATAGAACCAAAATCTGAACTGGAAAAAGATCCAGATCAGCTGCTCGCTTTCTTGCAGGTGCCCGACGAACTGCCAGCGCGGGTAGAAGAACTGGCCCGTGAAATTGTCGCCGATGCCGACGAAGAATTTGAGAAAGCAAACCTAATCAGGGACTACTTGAGACAGTTTCCATACAGCAGGGAGACCCCCAACCTGCCTCCCGGAGATGACTTTGTAGATCATTTCTTGTTCGAGCAGCAGGAAGGGTACTGTACCTACTATGCTTCGGCGATGGTTATTTTGCTCAGGTTAAACGATATACCGGCCCGGTATGTAGAGGGTTACCGGGCTGATCTCTATATCCTGGACGATTACATGCACTCCCATCCTGAAGATCCGGTTATGCAGCAAACTCCTCGGAGCATGGAAGTCAGAAGAAGTAATGCTCATGCCTGGGTGGAAACTTTCCTGCAGGGTTATGGATGGGTGGCTTTTGAACCCACGAGCCCGTACCGGATTCCCGCAGATTCCAACGGTGAAGACCGGGAAGACGATGGGAATGAGGTGACAGCAGCTGCAGCGATGGAGGATGATGAGCTGCCTGCAGGAGGTACCGGGGCAGTCAATCTTTATTTAAGTGTCCTGTTAGCTGCCGGTTTGCTTTTAGCCGGATTTCTTTCCCGGGCGTTTTTTAAATTATCCCGGTCTGGTCATCCCGAAATATTATACTACCGTCTAATCAAAGTTAGGACTGCTTTTAAGCACCTGCCTGGGCCCGGGGAAACCCCGGGATCGGTATTGGAGCAATTCAAAATAGAATTCCCGGAATATATGCGAGAATTTGAAACCTTGAAAGAGCAGTATCAAATTTCCTTTTATGCAGGGAAAAATAAAAAGATGAAACCACTCAGCCCTGAGCTGGCCGTGCTCCCTTTGAGGGCAGCTCTTTCATACCGTAAAAACCTGAGCTTTTTTGATTACGCCCGGGGCTGGTTAAAGCTGTTCCTGTCAATTACTTTCCCTCAATTTCGGGCTAGTGGGGCAGCCTAAGACTCTTTTTGCTTTTGGAGATTTTCCAGCTCTGCTTCCAGATCTTCCAATTCTTCAAAAAGAGCTGCTTTTGGCGAATGAGCAGGCCAGCGGTTTTTGAGGTCCTCGATATTTCTTTTCACTTCGCTAATTCTTTGATCTATATTTTCCATGCCTTCAAACTCCTCTATGATTATTATAAGTGATCGAAGGATTATGGAGAGCGGGTTTCTATCAAAAAAGATCAGCCGTTAGCCAGTTTATTTTCCGCCGAGCTGCGAATACTATCAGTTACGGTTTTAAACTCTTCTTCCATTTGATTTTTATTAATAGCGTCCAGGCTGTTAAGACAGCGCTGGTATTCACCTTTTTGCAGATATAAACCGGCCAGGTTAATTTGAATAACCGGTTCCCCGGGGAGAACTGAGCTCAGCATTTCCAGGATATCTCGGGCCTGGTCCAACTTTTGGGTTTCGCGGTAGAGATTGGCCAGGGTGATCAAGGTAAAGAAATAATAGTTGCCCTTTTCATAAAGCGGCTCTAACAGGGCAATTGCTTCGTTATATTTACCCTGTTCTTTTAAGCTCAGGGCTTGTTCATCTAATTTGTCGAGTTCCGGATCAGAATCAAAATCGATGGAGAATTTAGTGATCATGAAAGTTTCTTCTTTACCGTCAACCAGGAGTTTGATTGGTTCATTTTCTTTAAAAGTGCCTTGTTTCACCAGCAGTGCGGCAGCAGTCTTTTTTAACTTCCGGGGAATTGAACTTGATTCCAGCAGGTATAAGCCCAGCTCTCTGCCCCAGTCCCCACCATGGAGGATAAACAAGCTTAAGCTGGATTTTGCTTGCTCGATATCGATGTCTTCACCGAACAATTCTGCTAAAAGCAATAAGCGGAAGTTTCCCTGGCCGGCAAATTCAGCTTTCCATGAATAATCTGACTGAGCGTTTTTGATCCGCTTACTATATTCCTCTGCATCGGGGATTTCGTATTCTAGGCTGAAAGGGGGAATGGGCTTAGTTTCCATGAGCCGGGCAGCATCCTGCATGGGTTTGGCCAGAGCGCCATCTTTTGTTTTAATATCAAAGAAAGAAGCAGCCTGATTGAAACGTTTCAAGTTAAAGGCGGCAATCCCGGCTAAAAACTGGTTTTCCCAGCTGACATGATACTTTTCCCAGCGGTGATATAAATCGATAACAAGACGGTGATCGCTTAAGGCTCCGGCTCCTCTCATAATCTGGACAGTGTATTGGTACCAAGCAATTTTGTCAATGTTTAGCTCATCTAGCAATGATAAATTATCCTCAAACATAGCTATGGACTCATTAAGCCGGGTCCGTGCCTCGTCATATCGTCCCACAGCAG
>SKPU01000100.1 GCA_007119335.1 Syntrophomonadaceae bacterium | reverse complement strand
TGAGTTTTAATAAATTGGTTGGACAGCAGGAACTGTGTCACTCTTTGACCAGGATGCTGCTTGATGATAGGCTAAGCCATGCTACATTGCTTACCGGTCCTTCAGGAATAGGAAAAAAAAGCTGGGGATTAGCATTGGCCCAGGCTATACTTTGTCCTTTTAGCAGTAAAGCAGGAGCCTGCATGGAGTGTAATTCCTGCCGGCAGTTTTTAAGCGGCAACCATCCTGATTATTCCTTTCTCCAGCCGGACGGGCGTAATATTAAAATCGAACAAATCCGAGTCCTGAGAAAGAGTTTTTACCTGCTGGGCGATAGAAAAGTATGTTTGATCGATCGTGCTGAAATGATGACTGCCGAGGCTTGCTCCTCTTTACTTAAAATCCTGGAAGAGCCGCCGGACGGCCTTTATTTCATCTTGTTGGCTGAGCAGCCGCGGTTGCTTTTTGATACAATTTTGTCGCGCTGCCAGCGTTATAAACTGCAGTTGCTGAGCCGTGAACAAGTCCGGAATTTGTTAATAAAAGAAAAGGGTCTGGCTGTGAAAAAAGCGGATTTTTTGGCGAAAATCAGCGGTGGAGTTCCCGGATCTGCTTTTGACCTGGCAGATGATGAAGAATTTGAAAAACGTTTTAAAGAAGCGAGAAATCTTGCGAGCAGAATTGTTTCAGGACGAGAATCTGCTTATAGTTTGTTGTCGATAGCTGCTTCACTGGCCGACAAAGAGGATCTGCTCCCTCTTCTTGAATTGCTCTGCCTGTTTTATCGGGACTGCCTGGTTAACAATTTATGCCAGAGCGATAAACTGCTGATTAATCCCGGTCAGCTTATGGATCAGCAGGGATCAATCCCTGCTTCAAGGATGGAAGAAGTAATTTTGCTAATCAATGCCACAATTTATGAATTGACGACAACTAATGCTAATCGGCGTTTGTCATTGGAAAAGATGCTCATATTGATGCAAAGGAGGTTGATGCTATGTCCAGGATAGTCGGTGTTCGATTTAAAAAAGCCGGCAAGACTTATTATTTTGAACCTGGTTCAAATAAATTACAGCTCGGGGAACAGGTGATCGTAGAAACTGCTCGAGGTAAAGAGATAGGGGAAATTGTTATAGCTGAGCGGGAGGTGCCGGATGAAGAATTAATATACCCCCTGAAAAAAGTGGCTCGTAAAGCCACTGATAATGATTGCAGCTGGGTTGAGGAAAATCAAAATAAAGAAGCTGTGGCTTTTAAGCGCTGCCAGGAAAAAATTAAAGAACATAAGCTTGACATGAAATTGGTTCGGGTTGAGTACACTTTTGACCGTAATAAAATAATATTTTATTTTACTTCAGAAGAAAGAGTCGACTTCAGAGAGCTGGTTAAAGATCTGGCTTCAATTTTTAAAACACGTATTGAATTGCGTCAGATCGGGGTACGTGATGAAGCAAAGCTTAAGGGTGGCATTGGTCCCTGTGGTAGAGCATTTTGTTGCACCACTTTTCTGGATGAATTCGAACCAGTTTCGATCCGCATGGCTAAGGGGCAGAATCTTTCACTCAATCCGACCAAAATATCAGGAGTGTGCGGAAGGTTGATGTGTTGCCTGCGCTATGAAGCCAGTTCATATGAAGAAGCTCGTCTCCAGATGCCCAGTCCGGGTGAAAAAGTATTAACCCCTGACGGTGAAGGGTTTGTCAAGGAGGTTAATAGCAAAAATAAGACAATTATGGTTAAGTTGTCTGAAGCAGACTATGTCAGAAGTTTCCCTCTGGAAGAGGTTGATACGCAGCAATAAAGAGGCCACGGTTCAACCGTGGCCTCTTTATTAATCTTCTTTACTCATTATTCACTGGCCAGTTTGTCGACGCATTCCTGGCACACGATGCGGCTGCCAAAATGTTTTACATTGTCTGCGTTTCCACAGAATAAGCAGGCAGGTTCGTATTTTTTAAGGATTATTTTTTCATTGTCAACATAAATTTCTAAGGCGTCTTTGACTTTGATTCCCAAGGTTCGTCTTAATTCTATAGGGATGACCACTCTTCCCAATTCATCTACTTTTCTAACTATACCTGTTGATTTCAAGAGCGTTTCCTCCTTTTCTTCTTAATGAAGCGCTTTTGGTTCAAACAGTATACCAGTAATTGACATGGTAAGTCAATAGTTATTTTCCCTAAATGTTAAAGTTTACAAGAATCTTACAAGAAAAACAAATTTAAAAACCTTTTCTTTCATGATGCTTTCTGTTGCGTTCATCTTGACAGTAATTGGTGCTCTGATATAATTACGTCATCATCCCCTAAGTTATTGAGGAGGCCTGACCTTGGCAGATAAAAAATCTTTTTACATTACCACTCCAATTTATTATCCTAGTAACAGGTTGCATGTTGGAAATTCTTATACTACCGTAGCTGCTGATGCTATGGCCCGTTTTAAACGATTGACCGGTTACCGGGTGTGGTTTTTGACCGGAACAGATGAGCATGGCCAAAAAATTCAAAGGCAGGCTGAAGCTGCCGGGAAACCGACTGCTGAATTTGTTGATGAGATTGTAGATTGGATTAAAGAATTGTGGGAAGAACTTGATATTTGTTACGATGATTTTATACGGACCTCTGAACCGAGGCATACTGAAAAAGTAGCCCGGATGTTTACCCGTTTTTATGAACAGGGAGATATTTACAAAGGCAAATATGAAGGTTGGTACTGCACGCCATGTGAAGCTTACTGGACAGAGCGACAAATGGATGAGGGAAATTGTCCCGATTGTGGCCGCAAAGTCGAACTGATCGATGAAGAAGCTTATTTTTTCAGGATGTCTCGTTATGCCCAGGCATTAATTGATCATATCGAAGCAAATCCTGAATTTATTCTTCCACCTTCACGCAAAAATGAAATGATCAATAATTTTCTTAAGCCGGGCCTCGAAGATCTGTGTGTTTCGAGAACCTCATTCGACTGGGGTATACCGGTTCCTTTTGATCCGGATCATGTTATTTATGTCTGGCTTGATGCTTTGAGCAACTATATTACCGCTCTTGGTTATGGTGAAGAAGGCAGCTTGCATGAAGTATTCTGGCCTGCTGATGTACAGCTGATTGGCAAAGATATCCTGCGCTTCCACACCATATACTGGCCGATATTCTTAATGGCTCTCGGTGAGCCACTGCCGAAAACAGTTTTCGGACACGGTTGGTTGATGTTGGAAGAAGGGAAAATGTCAAAATCTAAAGGCAATGCTATAGACCCTCGTGTTTTAGCAGAACGTTACAGCTCTGATGCTTTACGCTATTTCCTGCTGCGAGAAATTCCCTTTGGCCAGGATGGTATCTTCAGCCTGGAATCTTTTATAACCCGCATTAACAATGACTTGGCTAACGATCTTGGCAATCTGGTCAGCAGAACCCTGACCATGGCTGAACGGTACTTTGACGGAGTGCTACCGGAACCTACTGCCTATGATGAAAGAGCTGATGAAGATTTGCGTTCCACAGCGCTGCAAATTCCGGATGCTGTCGAATCAGAAATGGAACAGATGAAGATTAGTGATGCCCTGACAGAGATTTGGCTTCTTGTGCGCAGCAGCAACAAATATATTGATGACAATATGCCCTGGAATTTGGCGAAAGATCCTGAGAAGCGGGATCGTCTCGGCACAGTTATTTACAACTTAATCGAAAGCATCCGTTTTGTTGCGGTTATAATCCAGCCATTTATTCCCCGCACTCCAGATAGTATCTGGGAGCAGATCGGGATAAAAGATGATCCTGAACTGCAGAGCTGGGCCAGTTTAGGAAAATGGGGAGCAATGAAACCGGGTACAACCGTTAAAAGAGGCGATGATTTGTTCCCACGCCTTAACATGCAGGCTGAGATCAGGGAGATGCGCGGTGATCCTCCGGTAGAAGAAACAAATGTGCCTGAAAAAGAGGAAGAGCAGGAAGGATTGATCAACCTTGAGTATTTCCAAAAAGTTGACCTGCGGGTAGCAAAAGTGATCTCAGCGGAGAGTGTTCCAAAGTCAGATAAACTATTAAAAATTGAAGTGAATGTAGGAGAGGGAAAAAACCGCCAGGTAGTGGCAGGCATTGCCAAGCACTACAAACCGGAAGAACTTGTCGACCAGTCAGTGCTTTTTGTTGCAAATCTGAAACCGGCCAAACTGCGCGGCGTCCTTTCACAGGGCATGATCTTAGCAGCAACGGATCAAGATGGCAAACTCGCTCTTTCCACGGTTGATCAGGATTTACCTCCGGGAAGTAGGGTCAGTTAATTTGAGGTCATTAATTGATACACACGCCCATCTTGATTTTCCCCAGTTTAAAAAGGATTTGGATCAAGTCCTTGATCGAGCCAAGCAGGCCGGAGTAGTCGCAGTGCTCAATGCCGGTGCGGACGAGCAAAGTTCACGCCGGGCTGTCGAGCTTAGTAATCGTTATCCCCAGGTAGGGGCATCTGTTGGTGTCCACCCGCACAGCGCTGCCAAAATAACTGCAAAATGGCTGGAAGATCTCGAAACCCTGGCCCGGTCAGAAACTGTGCTGGCTATAGGTGAAATAGGTCTTGATTTTTATCGCAACCTGTCACCCAGGGAAAGTCAGGAAGAAGTTTTCCGGAAGCAGCTCTCGCTGGCCTGCCGGGTGCAAAAACCGATTATAATCCACAGCCGGGAGGCTTACGCTGAAACCCTGCAGATTCTTCAAGAAGAAGAGCTGCCTTATCCGGTTGGTGTTATGCATTGTTTCTCCGGGGATCGCAGTTTTGCCGAAGCTTTTCTTGATCTGGGGTTTTACATTTCCCTGGCTGGCCCGGTTACCTATCCGCGATCGCATGATTTGCGCGATCTGCTTAATTATATACCCGCTAACCGTTTACTCCTGGAAACAGATTCGCCCTATCTTCCACCCCAAGCATACCGCAGTAAGCGCAATGAACCGGCTTATGTGAGGCTGGTTTATGAAAGGGTAGCCCTGGCCCTGGGACAGGAACAGGAGCAGCTCGCTGAACAAATTTATGTCAATGCAGTTCGTTTATTTTCAGACACCCTGGTTGATCGGGTGTAATGAGGTTATTAAAAAAGCAGCGCTACCGGGTGAACCGGAAAACGCTGCTTTTTTGTTTTGGAGTTAAATAGAGCTTATAGCTTTATGGTTAGCAGTTTTAGCTAAGCAGGTTTTGTAGTTTCATAGCCAGGGACATATCACCTTTGACTTTCAGTTTGCCGGCCATAAATGCTGAAGTAGCGTTCAGTTTTCCATCGAGCATATCGTTGAAATCATCAGCTGCCATAGTTATAGTAATATTTGGACTGTCATGCTCTGATTCAACGACAGTTGGTTTCCCATCTTCAACAGGAACGTGGAAAACACCGCCATTATCTCCGGACAATTCAAACTGGTATACTGCGCTTACCCCTTTCATTTTTGCAGGATCTGCTGCCTCAATCTTCTGGTTAAGGTTACCTAATATTTCTTTAAAGTCTGCCATTAAAAATAAGCCTCCTTAAAATAAATACATAGTTTAAAATCGCTCAGGGTCTTGTTTATCTGGTAACAGCGCTCCCTCCCTTCTTCGAAATTAAATGCTTAAACAGTTGAATTATTACTCTTGTAAAATATATTATAATGCATAATCATTATTTTGTCATTATATTTCTGCCAATATTCGGTCAGTCAGCCCAGTCATTTAAGTGTTGACTTGCTATACTTTCTTTGTTAATGTATTACTTAACTTAATCGAAAAATATCGATAAGCTAATATGTTTTTTTGGGAGGAAAACTTGATGAAAAACCTGCTTCCATATTTTAAAGCCCTCTGTGAGGAGCATCGCCTGGAGATTATCGGGCTGCTGCTGGAAAGAGAGCATTGTGTATGTGAGTTGATTGAAAAATTAGGATTGAGCCAGTCAACTGTTTCTTATCATGTTAAATCCCTCAGTGAGATGGAATTAATCAAGTGCCGCTACATAAAGAATTCCTCATTTTGTTCTTTAGATAAAGAAGGTTTTGAAAAATATGCTGCTTATATAAATAAAAAACTATTTAAACCGGTGGCCGATTCAAGCTTTAAGGAAAGCCCGAAGGTTGCTTTTGAGGACGACAGATGTTCAGCCCCATAATAAACTGTTTCACTGTATGTAT
>SKPU01000062.1 GCA_007119335.1 Syntrophomonadaceae bacterium | reverse complement strand
GCGCCGGATATTATTGTTCGCAATGAAAAACGAATGCTGCAGGAAGCAGTTGATGCATTGATCGACAACGGCCGTCGTGGTCGTCCGGTGACCGGTCCCGGTAATCGCCCGCTAAAATCCTTAAGTGATATGCTTAAAGGAAAACAGGGGCGTTTTCGCCAGAACCTGCTCGGAAAACGAGTTGATTATTCCGGTCGTTCTGTGATTGTGGTCGGTCCTGAACTTAAGCTTTATCAGTGCGGACTACCCAAAGAGATGGCCCTTGAGCTTTTTAAGCCGTTTGTTATGAAGCGTCTGGTCAGTGACGGTCAGGCTCACAATATAAAAAGTGCCAAACGGATGGTTGAAAAAGTGCGCCCCGAAGTATGGGATGTCCTGGAGGAAGTAATCAAGGATCACCCGGTGCTTTTAAACCGCGCACCCACCTTGCACCGTCTTGGTATTCAGGCTTTTGAACCGGTCCTGGTTGAAGGTCGCGCTATTCAAATTCACCCCCTGGTCTGCGCTGCTTATAACGCTGACTTTGACGGTGACCAGATGGCTGTACACGTGCCTCTCTCTGCTGAAGCGCAGGCTGAAGCACGTTTGCTAATGTTGTCTGCCCACAACATTCTTAACCCGAAAGAAGGACGTCCGGTAACTACCCCGACTCAGGATATGGTGCTTGGTTGTTACTACCTGACTTTTGAAAAAGAAGGGGTGCAGGGTGAAGGCAAGGTATTCCCTGATCCTGATGAAGCGGTAACTGCTTACAACCTGGGTTATCTCAGTTTACAGGCCCGCATTTTTGTCCGGGCCGGCGGTTTCAAGGGGCGTGAATTTATGCGCCGTAAAAAATATCTGATTACCACGGTCGGGAAAATTATTTTTAATGAGGTGTTTCCCAAAGATTTCCCATACATGAATAATGCAGATTTTAGCAATTCCCTGCCCGAAGATAACTTTCTACCATTTAAAGGGTTTAATCCGCAGCAGGTTCTGCAGGAGTTGCCGCGTAATAAGTCGATTAGAAAAGACTTTCTGGCAGAACTTATTGCCCGCTGTTACCGGATGTATGGAAATACTAAAACAGCAGAAATCTTGGACCAGGTTAAAAAACTTGGTTTCCATTATGCTACTGTGGCAGGGGCTACTGTTGCAGTCAGCGATATTGTAGTTCCCCCTGAGAAAAAAGATATATTGCAGGGAGCGGAAGAAAGAGTAGAAGGCGCCGAGCAGCAATATGAACAGGGTTTAATTACCGAGAAGGAACGCTACGATCGGGTTATTGAACTCTGGGGCGCAGCGAAAGATGAGGTAACTAAAGCCTTGATGCAAGGGTTGGACGAACTGAACCCAATTTACATGATGGCCAATTCCGGCGCTCGCGGAAATGAATCTCAGATTACTCAGCTGGCCGGGATGCGAGGTTTAATGGCTGATCCTGCCGGTCGGATTATCGATATTCCGATTAGGGCGAACTTCCGGGAAGGGCTGACTGTGCTCGAATATTTTATCTCGACTCACGGAGCGCGAAAAGGTTTAGCTGATACCGCCCTGAAAACTGCTGACTCCGGTTACCTGACCCGTCGTTTGGTAGACGTGGTCCAGGATGTCATCGTCCGCGAAGAAGATTGCGGAACCGGGCAATCGATCAGACTCAGCGAATTCTTAGAAAATGATGAAAGCCTGGAGGACGCTGCTAAAAGAGTGGTTGGTCGCTATACAATGGATCCGATCTACCATCCTGAAACAGGCGAAGTGTATATTGAGGCTGATACTTTGATTACGGAGGAAATGGCTCAGCAGATTGTTGATTTAGGGATAAGTGAGGTTCTTTTCCGTTCAGTGTTGACCTGTAAGACGCGGCATGGTGTTTGTGTGAAATGTTACGGACGTGATCTGGCTAACGGAAAGATCGTAAATGTCGGTGAGGCGGTTGGCATTATTGCCGCGCAGTCAATCGGAGAACCCGGAACCCAGTTAACAATGCGGACTTTCCATACAGGTGGTGTTGCCGGTGATGATATTACTCAGGGTTTGCCCCGGGTTGAAGAGCTGTTTGAAGCACGTAAACCAAAGGGGCAGTCGCTGATTGCCGAAATCGCCGGAGAAACAGAAGTTATCGAAACTCGTTATAAGCGTGAAATCAGGCTTACTTCTGAGTATAATGAAAGCCGGGTTTATCCGATTCCTTACGGAGCCCGGATTAAGGTTGAAAGTGGTCAGCAGATCAATGCCGGTGACGAACTTACCGAGGGCTCGGTTAACCCGCACGAATTGCTGAAGGTTAAAGGTGTGCGGGGGGTTCAGCTCTACATGCTTAAAGAAGTTCAGTGGGTTTATAAGATGCAGGGTGTTGATATCAGTGATAAACATATTGAGATTATTGTACGCCAGATGCTTAAAAAAGTAAAAGTTGATGATCCCGGCGATACAGATCTTCTCCCCGGTGGTATGCTGGACAGCTATGTTTTTGAAGAGATCAATGCCGGAGTAGTGGAAGAGGGAGGAAGTCCGGCGATAGCCAGACCATTACTGCTCGGGATTACCAAGACCTCCCTGGCCACAGAATCATTCCTTTCGGCGGCTTCGTTCCAGGAGACTACCCGGGTTTTAACCGAAGCATCGATCAAAGGCCGTCATGACAAGCTGCTTGGCCTGAAAGAAAATGTTATTATAGGCAAGCTGATCCCTGCCGGCACGGGAATGACCCGTTACCGTGATATCAAGGTCTATCCACTTGGAATGGAGCCGGAACCGGAGACGGAAGCAAAGCCGGTAGCTGATCTGGGGCTTGATACAGAGGAAACGGCTGTTGTATCTACAGGCGATCAAAGACCGGAGGGTCTCGAAGAAGATCCTGAGGTTTTTGAAGACTGACGGTCTCTGAAATATTATTGAAAAAGACATTTTTTAATTGACAAGGGTTGTATACGGTGTTAAAATCTTAAGGTGCGTCATAAAGATGCACTTGGAGAGGTTTTACAAGAAGGATGGGGTGCCTTTCCAGTGGATGAGCAGAAAAATAACGGCCGGCAAAAAGTAGTGGGGACTAAAGAGACGATAAAAGCTCTGGAGAAGGGTGAAGCTCACCAGGTTTTTATTGCAAGTGATGCAGAGTACAAAGTAATTCGACCGGTATTAGCTTTGTGCGAGGCGAAAAACATAGAGCCTGAGTATGTCGATACAATGCTTCAACTTGGAAAAATGTTTGGAATAAAGGTAAAAGCAGCAACTGCTGCCATTAAAGAAAATTAAGGAGGTGGACTAATGCCGACAATTAATCAGTTGGTTCGTAAAGGGCGTAAACAGATCACCAAAAAAAGAAATGCACCGGCACTGGGCCGTTCGCCACAGAAAAGGGGTGTCTGCACCAGGGTATCAACTACTACCCCGAAAAAACCGAACTCAGCTTTACGCAAAATTGCCAGAGTCCGCCTGACCAATGGGATAGAAGCGACAGCCTACATTCCCGGTATCGGGCACAACCTGCAGGAGCACTCAGTTGTTTTGGTCAGGGGAGGTCGGGTCAAGGATTTGCCGGGAGTGCGTTATCACCTGGTAAGGGGCGCTCTCGATGCAGCTGGAGTGGAAAACAGGGCTCAGGGACGCTCGAAATACGGCACGAAAAAGCCGAAAACGTAGGAAAAAAGTAAGGAGTGGGTGATTGGAAATGCCACGTAAAGGCCCTGTATCAAAAAGAGAAATTTTAGCGGATCCGGTTTATAACAGTAAGTTAGTGACCAAGTTTATCAATAAACTGATGTATGACGGGCAAAGAGGTGCTGCCCAGGAAATTATTTATGATGCTTTTAATATAATGCAGGAAAAAACCGGGAAAGAACCATATGAATTATTTGAGGCAGCTGTTCGCAATGTATCGCCTGTGCTGGAAGTTAAGGCTCGCCGGGTTGGCGGCGCTACTTACCAGGTCCCGATAGAGGTAAGCTCCCGCCGTAAATCTATTTTGGCTATACGCTGGATTATAAGTTACTCCCGGAATCGTCCGGAAAAAACGATGGCTCAACGTCTGGCAGGAGAGCTGATGGAAGCCGCAAGCGGGACCGGCAATGCAATCAAGAAAAAAGAAGATACTCATAAGATGGCTGAAGCAAATAAAGCTTTTGCTCATTACCGTTGGTAAGGAAAGTAATCTATTTAAATTTTAAGTCTAAACGAAAGGAGGGGCGACATGAGTAAAGAAAAAACTAATAACAAGGAACCAAATTTGAACAATGTACGCAATATAGGGATTGCTGCTCATATCGATGCCGGTAAAACAACTACCACCGAGAGGATCCTTTTTTACTCTGGCCGGCTTCATAAACTGGGCGAAGTGCATGACGGGACGGCAACAATGGACTGGATGGCCCAGGAACAGGAACGCGGTATCACCATCACTTCAGCGGCTACTTCTTGCCACTGGCGGGACAATTTAATTAACATTATAGACACGCCCGGACACGTGGACTTTACGGTAGAAGTTGAACGTTCGATGCGGGTTCTTGACGGCGTGGTCGCAGTATTTTGCGCCAAAGGCGGAGTAGAAGCCCAGTCAGAAACAGTCTGGCGTCAAGCTGATCGCTACCATGTGCCCCGCCTGGCATATATCAACAAGATGGATGCTGTAGGAGCCGATTTCTTTAGTGTTTTACGTCAGCTTCAGGAGAGATTGCATGCGCATGCTCTTCCTATTCAACTGCCTATTGGTAAAGAAAGCAGTTTCGCAGGAGCAGTCGATTTAATAAGTGAGCGGGCAATCATGTATGAAGATGATCTTGGAACACGCAGTACCGAAACAGATATACCAGAGGGGATGAAGGAACAGGTAAGTGACTACCGGGAAAAAATTATTGAAGCGGTAGCTGAATATGATGACGATTTAATGGAGAAGTATTTTAATGGAGAAGAAATTAGCGCAGCGGAAATTTACCGGGCCTTGCGCAAAGCTACTATTCATCACAGCCTGGTTCCCGTGCTTTGCGGCTCTTCATATCGCAACAAGGGTGTTCAACCCCTGCTCGATGCAGTGGTAAATTTCCTGCCTTCCCCGGTTGAGGTTGGCGCTGTCAAGGGAGCCAACCCTAAAACAGGGGAGGAAGACTTTCGCCTACCGGCAAACGATGCTCCGTTTTCAGCGCTGGTATTTAAAATTATGATTGATCCATATGTTGGTAAGATTGCATTTGCCCGGATTTATTCAGGAACCATAAAGAAGGGTTCAACCCTGCTTAATTCAACCCGTCAAAAAAGGCAGCGCATCAGTAGGTTAATCAGGATGCACGCCAACTTCCGGGAAGAAATTGATGAAGCTATGACCGGTGATATTTTGGCAATTGCCGGTCCGAAAGAAATCAGCACTGGCGAATCTTTATGTGCCATCGACAGTCCGATTGTTCTGGAGAATATCCAGTTTCCGGAACCGGTTATCTCCATTGCTATTGAGCCAAAAACAAAAGCTGATCAAGATAAAATGACTGTTTCAATGCAATACCTGGCTGAAGAGGATCCTACTTTTCAGATTTTTAGCGACAAGGAAACCGGGCAAACTATAATTTCAGGTATGGGTGAACTTCACTTAGAGATTATTGTTGACCGGTTGCTGCGGGAATTTAAGGTTCAGGCCAATGTGGGTAAACCACAGGTCGCTTATAAGGAGACTATTAAGAGCGAAGCAACGGCCGAAGGTCGTTTTGTGCGTCAGTCTGGTGGACGCGGTCAGTATGGTCATGTAAAAATTGAACTTATGCCACTTGAAGCTGGCGAAGGTCTGGTGTTTGAAAATAAGATTTTCGGCGGGGCAATTCCCAAAGAATTTATTCCAGCCGTTGAAGCCGGAGTGCGAGAGGCGGCTCAAAATGGCGTTTTGGGTGGCTACCCGGTTTTAGACATAAAAGTGGTGCTGGTTGATGGTTCATTCCATGAAGTGGATTCTTCTGAAATGGCTTTCAGCATTGCCGGATCAAAGGCACTGAAAACTGCTATTTCTAAAGCAAGTCCGGTTCTTTTGGAACCGGTTATGAAGGTAGAGGTTTCAGCTCCAGAGGAGTATCTTGGTGATATAATTGGCGATTTTACAGGACGCAGGGGCAGGATTCTTGGCACCGAACTGAAAAGTGGTCATCAGGTTGTCCGGGGAGCTGTGCCATTGTCCGAG
>SKPU01000159.1 GCA_007119335.1 Syntrophomonadaceae bacterium | reverse complement strand
TCACGACTGATCACCTCCTGCTTCCTGATTGATCTTCGCATTCTTGTATTGTTTTTTGACATAATTCTCGATTTCCTGGATTAAGCGCTGGTTTTCATCGCGTTTGCGCACAGCGATTCTAAAATAGGTCTGATCCAACTTGTAAAAATTATCAGCCCGTCTGATCAGCACACCCTGCCGGGCCAGGCAATCCTGAAAATCAGCCACCTTGAAGGCAGGATCTGTCCCCTGCACCAGGAGATAATTAGCAGCACCTTCAAAAACCCTAAAACAGCCGGTTTCAAGCAGCCGTCCGGTCAGGAAATTGCGCTCTTTTTCGATCAGGGCCAGGGTTTTTTCCAGGTACTTTTTTTGCTTTAGGCAAAAGAGCCCGGCTTTCTGAGCTAAAATATTGACCCGCCATGGATCACCCCAGCGGGTCAGCTCCTGCACTTCCCCGGCAGGTCCGATCAGGCAGCCCAGGCGCAAACCGGGAAGGCTCCAGAGTTTGGTCAGGGAAAGAGTGACCCACAGATTTTCCGATTGCAGATCACGGAGGCTCTCCTCCGGATGGCCGGTCAAAGGAATAAAACTTTCATCAATCATTATTTTTACACCCAGGTCCTTCGCAGCTTCAACCAGGGGCAGGAGATCCCGGCGCCGGTAAAGCACCCCCGTCGGGTTATTGGGGTTACAGATAACCAGCAGATCGCCTTCTTTCAACATGCTGCCCAGGGCAACCGGATCAAATAATTCCCCCGGCAAAAGGGAATAACGCTCCACTGCTGCACCGGAGAGAACAGCAGCCCTTTCGTACTCCGAAAATGAAGGCGCTGGTATTAAAACCTGCCGGGGACGCTGCCACAAAAGCAGCAGGTGAATCAGTTCGTTAGCCCCGTTACCGACAAGTAGTTCTTCCTCTGGCACGTTTAAAAACAAAGCAATTTTTTCACGCAATTCACGGGCCTGGGGGGAGGGATAATTCACTATATCGGGCAGAGATTCACAAAGGTGTTCGAGCAGACCTTCCGGTGGACCAAGGGGGTTAATATTACTGCTAAAATCAAGCAGGTCGCCTCCGTCCTGCTTCCACTGCCGGGCTGCCCGGACCAGATCTCCACCATGGCCTCCTGTTTCATCATTAAATGTCCCGGACATGAAAAATCACCGCCTTTGCTGTAGAGCTTGCAGCACTGATCCCTTAAAGGATCTGGGTCAGCCCTAAATAAAAACCAGTTAAGAAAAACATCTCACCGATCTCACTTGCAGCTCCAAGAATATCACCATTCAGTCCGCCCAAACGGCGGGAGGCATAAAATGCCAGAAGATGAGCAACCGCCAGGGCCAGCAAGCAGCCTCCCAAAATTGGCAAAAGTAAACCGGGCTGCCACCAGGAAAACAAACCGATCAGGATTAACGCTCCGGATGAAGCTTTCAACAGAACCGGCCAGCGCAGTTCACGAAGGAAAAGGTCACCCAGTCCCCGGTTACGCGCCGGGGCAAACCAGGCCCCACTGTAAACTATCGCCCACCGGCCGGCCAGGGGCATAAAAAACAAAGCTGCCGGTAAAAAATAAGAATTTTTCAGCTCAACTAGCACAGTAAATTTAAGGAGATAAACAAAAAAAAGAGCTGCAGCGCCCATCACCCCGATTGCGCTGTCTTCCATTGCTTTAAAAGCTTTTTCCCGGCTGGTTGTCCCGATCAGGCCATCAGCTGTATCAGCCAGCCCGTCAAAGTGCAAACCCCTGGTTAACAGAAAACTTAAGATTAGAGCAATTATAACCACTGGAGCTGCCGGGAAAAGAGGCATTAACGCCAAAGCCAGAACAGCCAAAACCAAACCAAGGGTTGCTCCGGCCAGGGGAAAACAGGAGGCCGACGTAGAAAGCTCCTTTCCGTCAGATCCGAATTGGACATGGGGTAAAGGTATAACTGTTAAAAATGACAGAGCGCGCAAATAACTTTTCAAAAGTAATTAAGCCCCCAGGCTCTAAACCAGTAGGATATTAAAAGCAAACAAATAAAAGCAAGCAGGGACATCCTCCAAAACAGATCCAGAGCTCGCCAGATATCTTTTTGCTCAGACTCTTTTCCCTGAACATTTATGACCGGCTGCTCTCTTAGCTTCCCTTGATGAAAGTCCGCTCCGCCAAACCTGATGTCTAACACTCCTGCTGCCGCTGCCTCGGGCCAGGCACTGTTAGGGCTTTGATGCTTGTGACGATCTGCATGCAAGGCCTGCAGGCCGCGCCTGAATCCTCCCTGGCCAGACCCGGCAAGGATTATAAAAAGGGCTGTCAGACGGGCGGGAATAAAACTGAGCAAATCATCAATGCGGGCTGCAAAACAGCCCAAATTAAGGTATTCATTTGATTTATAACCAAGCATCGAATCCAAAGTGTTTACCGCCTTATAGAATACTGCCAGCGGCGCGCCGCCCAAAGCTGCAAAAAACAGGGGGCCGACCAGTCCGTCCGAACTATTTTCAAACAAACTTTCCAGGGCTGCCCGCGAAACACCGTTTTCATTCAAGCTGCCGGTATCCCTGCTAACCAACAGGGCAACCGATGAGCGGGCCTTTTCCAACCGGCCTGCTTTTAAATAATGCCCGACTTTCATAACATGGCTGCGTAAATCACCACCGGCCAGGACAGTAAAGAAAATATATAACTCCAATAATAATCCGGCCGCCATATTCAGGCGATAGGCTGCTGTCAGCAAAATGATCGTTAAAAAAACTGAACCACCGGCGGCAATAACTACAATCAAAAATCCGCTAAATTTCAAGCCCCCAGGTGAAATGAATAACCGTCGAGCTGCATTTTCCAATAAATCGATAACCGCGCCCAGGATCCGCACCGGGTGGGGGAACCGAGATGGATCACCAATCAGGTGATCGAGCACATAGGCTATGGTCAGGGCTAATATGCTTAGCGCTGTCCGTTCCACCTATTTAAACCTCTGGGGGATCCCGCAGACTACAAGCCAAACCTGATCAGCAGCTGCGGCCACAACCTGGTTGGAACGACCGGAGTAATCCCGGAAAACGCGGGCCACCGGATAATTCGGAACGATGCCCATCCCGACTTCATTGGTGACCACCACTACTTCGGCCGGACATTTACAGGCTGCTTCGCTTAAAGTCTTCATATATTCAAGAACCCGTTCACCGGCTGCCTCCAATATATCATCGTCAGCAAAAATGTCCTCACCCTGTCTTATCGCCCCATGCTGATCCAAATCAGCCAAAATACGGTTGCTAACAAGCAGGGTCAGACAGTCAAGCAGAACCAGGCTATTACTATCCGCCATATCTTCGAGGACCAGGTGCGGCTGAAGAGGCTCTTCAACTGTGCAAAAAGTTTTCGGCCGCCTTACACGGTGCCTATCAACCCGTTCACGCATTTCCTGATCATCGACCCTGGCCGTGGCCAGGTATGTTACATTTTTGCCACTCTGTTCAGCTAAATTTTCAGCAAAAGTGCTTTTACCGCTGCGTGCGCCTCCGGTAACCAAAATCAGGGAACTGCCTTGATCACTATTCATTTTGTTCGCCTCCGCCCGGAGTTATCACTGCCTTTAAATCTTCTACGCTTTTTAAAACCACAGCCCCTTCCTGAATCATCTGTTCCAACAAAGACCGGGCTTTACCGCTGTAATCACGCTTTTCCACTCCGTCCAGATCTATAATATAAACCGGCTTGCCTTCTTTTAAAATAACTCTCACTTCATCAAATATGGGCAGGTTACCTTCACCAAAGGGGATCGGGGGAACTACCACCAGATCGGCATTACGCATCTGTTCAAGGTGTTCTTTCCTGTGGGCTCCGTTCATACTGGTAAACGGAGGAACGATGATTACCGGCAAACTGTGAAAATGTGCAAACCGGCAGCCGCTGTCCTGGGCTGAAACCGGCCCCACCGTTAGCCCACAGCCACTCTGGTTAAGCATTTCAAAAACCGGCATTGCCTCTTCTCCTCCACCAATGACATGGACCTCTGATCCGCAGTTATTCTTTTCATCTGGATTTCGGCCCCTGACTACGCTAACCTGTAAAACTCCGTGCAGGGGATGCCGATAAGTTGAAGCCGGTACTCCGTATGATTTCTGGATATTCTCCGGGGTAATTACTTCTTCAGCACGTCCGGCTGCCATCACCCTTCCCCCGGCCAGCAATATAAAGCGGTTAAAATGATGGACGGCCAGGTTTATATCATGGATAGCGGCAATAACCGTTACCTTCTGCTCCCGGTTCAGGCGGGCGGCAAGTTCTAAAAGCATTGACTGGTAGCCAATATCTAAATTGGCCGTTGGCTCATCTAAAAGGAGGGCCTGCGGCTGCTGGCAAACTGCCCGGGCCATGATCACCCTCTGTTTTTCCCCGCCGCTTAAGGTGGCTATCGAACGATCGGCTAAATGGGTTACCCCGGTCATTTCCATGGAGCGCCGCACGATTTCCCGGTCATTCTGATCTTCTTTTTGAAATCGTTTCAGATAAGGAAACCGGCCCATCATTACGATATCTTCTACCGAAAAATCAAAATCAGCAGCAGTTTCCTGGGGCACTACCGCCATCATTCGGGCCGCTTCTTTACTGTCTAACCTTGCAATTTCCTGATCATCTAAAAGAATATGTCCCGCAGTAGGCTTTAATATTCGGCTTATACAACGCAGGAGAGTAGATTTCCCGGCCCCGTTAGCTCCAAGTAGAGCGACTGAATCACCACGTTCTACTGTAAAGGTTGTATCTTCAAGAACAGGCTGAGCGCCATAGGTCAACTTTAAGCCATGCACTTCAATATTCAAGCCCATTGCAATCAACCTCCCCCACCAAAATAACGTAATTGCTTGCGTTTTTTCAACAGGTAAACAAAAATGGGCGCCCCGATTAGAGAGGTAATAATCCCCACCGGCAATTCTGAAGGGGCAATGACCACCCGGGCCAGGGTATCAGTGGCGATCAACAAAGCACCACCAAGCAAAGCCGAAGCCGGGAGTAAAAAGCGATGGTCGGGGCCGGCCACCAAGCGGACAAAATGGGGCACCACCAGGCCAACAAAGCCGATAATCCCGCTGGTTGAAACCGCTGCCGCCACCAGGAGGGAAGCACCGACGAGCAAAATCTTTTTCACTCTTTCTGTGTTTACGCCCAGGTGACTGGCGGTCTCTTCCCCAAGCAGCATAGCATTAAGTTCACGGGAAAAGAGACTGACACAGATATAACCAGACAAGGCATAGGGAACCATCACCTGCACCTGCTGCCAGGTAGCTCCTCCTAGACCGCCCATCATCCAAAAAACAACCATGTGCAGCCTTTCACCGGCAAAATACGTAAGCAGGGAAACCAGGGCTGAAAGAAAAGCGCTGGCAGCTATACCGGCCAGCAACAAAGTCATTACCGGCACGGCCTGGCCAACCCGGGCCATATTATAAACTACTAAAATGGTGCCAATGCCACCCCCGAAAGCAAAAAGAGGCACAGCCCCAAAACCACCGACTGCCAGGCTAAAACCGCTAAGCATAGCAAAAACAGCTCCCAGGGCAGCTCCCGAAGATATACCGATCACGAAAGGGTCTGCCATCGGGTTACGAAACAAACCCTGGAACACAGCTCCGGAAACGGCCAGTGAACTGCCTACAGCTGCAGCGAGCAATACCCTGGGCAGACGGATTTGCAAAAGGATATCCTCATGAGTCGGCGAAATCTCAATGGCGGCAGATGGTGACGCAAAGGGCAGTGTGTCGCTTAGAATGATAAAGACATTTCTCCAACCGATCAAAACCGCTCCAAAGACCATGGCACCAATCATGGTCATTATTATAAGCAGAACCAAACCGCCCATGATCAGCGGCCTGGTAAGATTAATAGATGTTCTTTTTGGTTCACTGTTTTCTTTATAATTTGTCGTAACAATCTACCTCGCAAAAACTGCTCAAATCAGACCACATAAAACATTATTCTTCAAATTTCTCCGGATAAAATAGTTCCGCAGCTTCCTCTACAGCTTCAACTACACGCGGACCAGGGCGGGCAAAGGTATCATCGCTAATAGCGTAAATCCTTTCATTTTCAACAGCCGGGACACTTCCCCAGCCCGGCCGGTCAGCCATCTCATCCAAAACAAAATCGGCTGTTCCGTGATAATCCGGGAAGAGAATCACTTCCGGTTGCCTTTCAGCTACCTCTTCAGCGCTGATCTGGGGATAGGCTTCTGCAACATC
>SKPU01000119.1 GCA_007119335.1 Syntrophomonadaceae bacterium | reverse complement strand
GGCCGCAACGCTGGCTGTAGAAAGCGATGAATCATAGTTGTATTTCTTCATTTCCGGCAGGGCAATCGCTCCGATTGTAGCTGCCGTGGCAGTATTGGAACCGCATACGGCTCCGAAAAGGGCACAGGTTGCCTGGGTTGCAATAGCCAGGCCGCCGGGAAGATGGCCGACCATTTTATAGGCAAAATCATAGAGCCGGGCTCCCATGCCGGCATGGAAAGCAAGAAAACCCATCAGGATAAACATCGGAATAACACTCAGTGAATACCTCGAAAAGGTCGAAAACAGCTCAGTTGAAACCATCGAAAAAGCGGCAGAGAAGGAAGTCAGGTAACCGAAACCAGCAAAACCGATCATGGCCATGGTATAAGCAATCGGAATTTTTAAGATAATCAAAAAGAAAAAGATCAGAATGCCGATTAACCCAACCATTGGCGGACTCATTTTTGCTCACCCCCGGAATATAGCTGAAACAGTTTTAACAACACAGTGAGGGCCAGCACAAAAAAACCGAGTGCTACCAGGTAAATGAAAGGATAAAAAATCAACTGGGTAGTGGGGGAAACTTCGCCGCTTAAAGCTATCCGGGTTCCGTAAGTGAAAAGATTATAGGTAACAAACAAAAGAAAAGCAAAAACCGGGATGCCTACAAACAGTTCAATGCAACGCTGAATGCGGCCGGGAAAGCGGTCAAGGATAAAGCCGACTGCAATATGACTGTTTTCCAGGGCACATCTTCCCAATGACAGGCCGACCACTGCTGCGGTAAGGAAACCAACCATTTCATAAGTGCCCAGGATCGACTGCTGCAGCAGGGCCCTTCCCAGAATATTGGCCACCACCAGTATAACGGTGGCGGCCAATATCAAGCCGGCTAAAAAGTCGAGGCTCCGGTTCAATTTTGTAACGACTATTTCAAACAGTTGCATTCAATAATCTTCCTTTAGATTTAAAATTAGTGTTTTAATTGGTTTTAATACTGTTCAACCAAACGCTCAACTGTTTCTAAAATTGCCTCACCATCAAAACCGAGTTCGTCCATCTTCATAATGAAGTCATCCTGGATCGGCTGCACCCTTTCAATCCATTTTTCTTTTTCATCATCACTTAATTCGATTATTTCCTGTCCGGTTTCTTCCACTGCCCATTCCAGGGCTTCTTCATTTTGAGCATCCCAGAGTCCGGCGGCAACTTCCTCATGGAAGTTTTCATTTACTTCCAAAAAGATTTCCTGTAACTCCTCCGGCAGGGCATCCCATTTCTGCTGGTTCATGGTCACAAAGAAGACAGCATTATAGAGGAAGGGAGTGCGAGTCAGGTAATCAGTGACTTCACCGTGGTTCCATCCTTTAAGGACTTCAACAGGGGCCAGGTTTCCATCAACCAGCCCTCTTTGCAGTGCTTCATAGGCATCTGGTTGAGGCATTGCTTCGGGTGTCGCTCCTAAAAGGGGCAGTGTGTCAGCGCTTAACCCGGCAGCCCGTATTTTCATGCCCTGCAGATCATCTAAGTTTCTGACCGGCTCAGTAGTAAACAGATCACCGGGTCCGGTGGCCAGAACAAACATCAACTCGGTGTCCTGCACCTCCTCGGGCTCTAACTCCTTGATTCCTTCCCAGGCTACTTTGCTGGCTATATAGGAATTTTCATAGACAATCCCGGGCAGTTCAAAAGCTTCCAGGATCGGGAAGCGGCCCCGGGTATAAAAGAAAGCAGAAAGTCCGATATCAGCAGCTCCGGAAACAACTCCTTCATAGGTATCATCTGCATCAAGCAAAGTTTGACCGGGATAACTGATAATTTCAATCCTTCCGTCACTGGCCCGGGCAAGCTCCTCGGCCCAACCCTGGACCATGTCTGCTTCCGCTGGATGACCGGCCGGGAAAAAGTGAGCCAGGCTAAATTCAAAAATTTCTCCCTCTTCTTCAGCTTCAGCCTCTTCTTCCGTTTCAGCCGCATCCTCCGCCTCTGCTTCAGCATCGTCAACTTCACCGGTGTCACAGCCTGCAAACAGCATAACTGACAGCGCCACAATACCCAGAACTAATAACTTCATTTTCAATGCTTTTTCCTCCTCGAAAGTTGATTTTTAATCAACGGTCAGGGCAAAAATAAATACTCCGGGTGGGAGTATTATTCAGCAAAAATATACCGGCTCGATATGGCCGGCATAATAAGCAAATCCCAAAACCCTGCCGTTCTACCATGCTACAATAATAACGATTCGCCATGGTTGATAAAAGTCCTTCCGAACGGCAGAATTTTTTTTATTAAAATGTAAGTACCGCATCAGCATCCAGGGCCAGGTCATTTAAGGTGGCTGCCCCGGCAATTGTTGCTTCTTCTATCAAGTCTTCTGCCTTAATTTCACCACCGAATAGCTGCATGCTCTGCTGGCAGGCCATGATCTTCACTCCCTGTTCAGCACTTTGCTTCATGACCTCTTTAAGGGTCGGGAACTCACCGATTTTCACTTTTTCCGCTTCCCCTTTGACCAGGTTTTTCAAACCAAGCCCTAAGAAGTAGACCGTAGCCTCCAGCCCCATCGCCTTCGCTGTCTGGGCTAAGATCAGCGGGGAATAAAGCCTCTCCGGAGTTTCGATTCCGCTGGTCTGCACGTACAAGATATTTTTCGATTCTGCCATTAGATAAAACCTCCTAATTTCCTTTTTGAATTAAAAAGCGGTATTCTTCGCCATCCTTCTTCATGTTCACCAGCAGGTGTCCTGCTCTTTTTGCCCAGCGTGGAATATCTTCCGCTGAAGCGGGGTCATCTGCAGTGACCTCCAGCAAGCAGCCTTCTTCCAGTTGATCTATCTCCTCTTTAGCCCGCATCACCGGCACCGGGCAGTATAATCCAACACAATCAACCCGGTGAATTATAAGCTTTCCATCATTTTTGCAGGTATAACTTCCTTCGCTGTTATCAGGACAAATTGGTTCATCGCAGAAAGGGCAGCTGCAGGTTGCCCCGCCTGCTCCCATTCCTAACTCTTCTTTGCTCATTTTAATAACCTCCCTATTGATCACAAGAAACCGCAGCTGCTACCGGTCCGCCTGATCTTAAAACAGCCTTCTTCAGGATTACCTTAAGTCTGGATATTTTAAAATCCATGCTTGATATTTCAGGCTTCGACCTTTTGCTTTTCCTTGTAATCTTCAATTGCCTTATGCAGAGCATCTGCCCCAAGGTTCGAACAGTGCATCTTATTACCGGGCAGTCCGCCCAGTTCTTCAGCTACCTGTTTATTGGTGATCTTTAAAGCATCTTCAATAGTTTTACCTTTGGCCATTTCTGAAACCATGCTCGAAACAGCTATCGCTGCTCCGCAGCCGAACGTAAAATATTTAACATCTTCCAGGCGATTATCCTTAACCTTGATTGTAAATTTCATCATATCACCGCAAGTGGGATTACCGACTTCGCCTACTCCATCAGGCTCTTCAATTTCCCCGATATTGCGCGGTTTTGTAAAATGCTCCATTACTTTTTCACTATACTCGGGCATTTTTGTTTCCCTCCTTCATAAACTGGTGGTACAGCGGGGACATATTCCTTAACAATTCGGCCACCTGGGCCAATTGCCCGGTTATGTAGGTAATATCATCAGCGCTGCTGTCTTTATCTAACGTCAAAAGCAATGATCCCTGGGCCAATTCCGCAGAGACTCCAATAGCACTCAAAACATGTGATGATTTCAAAGCCTGCGAGGTGCAGGAAGATCCGCTCGAAACATATATACCGGCCATATCGAGCCTCATCAAAAGGGCTTCCCCTTCAACAAATTCAACCGAAATGTTTAAGTTACGAGGCAGCCGCTGTTCAGGATGCCCGTTTAGATGAAGGTGAGGAATCTCATTAAATAAACTTTCTTTAAGCTGATCCCGGAGGTCTGCAATTTTTTTAGGCCGCTCTTCGATAGAATCATAGGCCAGCCTGGCTGCTTCTCCCATCCCCACCAGGGCAGGCACGTTTTCAGTACCGGCCCGCAGGCCTTTTTCCTGAATGCCTCCCTCAATCAAAGGCCGCATCCTGGTTCCGCGCCGCACAAAAAGTGCAGCAGAACCTTTCGGGCCATAAAACTGGTCACCGGCCAGGCTAAGCAGATCAACCCCTGTTTTCTCAACATCAATAGGGATCCATCCTGCAGCGGCTGCTGCATCAGTATGGAAGGGTATTTCATTTTCACGGGCCAGGGCAGCCAGTTCTTCAATCGGTTGAATGGTCCCGATTTCAGGATTGGCAGTTTGGATCGATATTAAAATAGTTTGCTCGGTAATTGCTGACGCTAGCTGATCGGGATCGACTATTCCGTAACGATCTACCGGAAGCAAAGTTACTTCAAAACCTTCTTTTTGCAATGTCTTCAACTGATTGAGCACCGAAAAGTGCTCTATTGAAGAAGCTATAATATGGTTTCCTTTCTTCCTGCCTCCTGCAATCAAACCTTTTATAGCAAGGTTGTTTGCCTCAGATGCTGTGGCAGTAAAAATGATCTCTTTTGCCTGTGCACCGATCAGACGCGCCACCTTTTCGCGGGCCTCATCGATTGCTTTACGCGGCTTCTCACCCAGGCTATGCCCGCTGGAAGGATTCCCGTAATGTTCGATAAAATAAGGCAGCATGGCCTGAATTACCTCTTGATCGAGCGGTGCTGCCGCTGTATAATCTAAGTTGATTGCTTTCATGATAACAGCTCCTTACTTAATATTTACGCTTACCTTGACTCCGTTTAAAAGTTATAATATAATTACTACCAATATTATAGGATATGCGGGATTTATTGTCAATAGTGCTTGACCATCTTTTTTAAAAGCTTTGTAACTACGGATTTTAACTTTTGAGTGAAGGGATTGAAGCGTTTTCTTGGAACTAGCTATTTACGCTTTTGCGTAGATAACTACAATAAATAAAGGAGAGGATAAAAATGAAAACCAAAGAAAATTTAATGGCTGCATTTGCCGGAGAATCACAGGCTAACCGCAAATACCTGGGATTTGCCAAAAAAGCTGAAAAGGAAGGTTATAAGAATGTCGCAAGAATGTTTAAAGCTATTGCCGAAGCTGAAACCATTCATGCCTTAAAGCATTTGGAAATAGCTGAGAAAGTAAACAGCACTTCAGAAAATCTTAAGGCAGCAGCCGAAGGCGAACATTACGAGTTTAGTGAGATGTATCCCGAATTTATTGCGGAAGCAAAACAAGATGGGCATAAACAAGCAATTCAAACTTTTGAATACGCCAATGCGGCAGAAAAAGTACATGGATCAATGTTTAATGAGCTGCAGAAAAAAGTGGCAGCTGGAAGTGATGCTGAAGAAAAAGCAATTTATTTGTGCCCGGTATGTGGTTGGGTCGGTATGGATCCGGCTCCTGATAACTGCCCGATATGCAATGCTGCCAAAAAAGTATTTCAACAGTTTTAGAAAGTTTTTATAGGTAGGGTAAAATAATTCATGATGGTTCTGTAAAATCGGCAAAAATAGTGGAATGCAGCAAGTAGGGGTGATCATACTTCCCGGCCAAATCATAAAAAAAACTGATTAGAAAGGGCAGATCTTTAGTTTTCCTTTTTAGATAGATCTCTTTTTCGGCTGCGGAAGCTTCCTTTTTAAAATAGCCCCAGAGGTGATCGACAACATTACTCAAAGCAGGAGTAATAATCGGTAAATCCATAATAGCTATTATCTGATCGATCAGGTGTCCCGCTTCTTCCAGGGGGCACCTGCATTGCCCCCGCAGCAAGCCCTGGATTTCTTTATAATAATTGTAGCCCCGGGACATGACTGAGTATTTATAGTTTGCCCAGAGTTCAAAACCGTTTTTAGGCAGGGGAATCCGACCCTGCTGGTTTTTAGCCAGGTATTTGCGCCTTAAAATGGAAACCTGATCCACCGGATGATCAATATATTGCAAGGGATTACAATTCTGTTTTGCTTTGGAATCCTGATCGCTGCAGGCAGAGTTTTTTAGAGGACTGGCATGATTAAAACCGCGCAATAGCATCTCCGAGACCGTCAGGGCATGAACCTTTATTAAGCGGGCTGGGTTTTTCTGCCAGCGCAGGGTTTCCGGATGGGCAGCATAGCCTTTCTTCTGTCCATCAATCACTGCATGTAAGGCATGAATTTCAGCATGCTGCCCCAAAAGGCTTTGCCGGGACAGATAGCCCGGATGAATATCCCAAACGCGCATTACAACAATTTCCTTTCT
>SKPU01000161.1 GCA_007119335.1 Syntrophomonadaceae bacterium | reverse complement strand
CTTTACGCCAATTAGATCCGCGCCTGGCAGCGGCGCGTCCCTTGAGGATTTATTTCTACGGTTTGGGAGAGCACAACCTGAGCTTGGAAACCCAGGCGGAAGTGCTTGCCTGCTTAGAAAAAATGTGTTTACCGGTTAACCCGAATTATAAGGTATGCAGGGGGCCGGAGGAAATATGGCAATACTGCCAGGTTTGGCAGGATAAAAGAAATGAGCTGCCTTATGAAACCGACGGAATCGTGATTAAGGTAAACTCGCTGCAGTGGCAGAAGGAGCTGGGCACTACAGCAAGGAGCCCGCGCTGGGCGATAGCTTATAAATACCCGCCGGAGGAAAAAACGACCAGGGTTAAAGATATCCGGGTTAATGTCGGCCGGACCGGGGCGATAACCCCGGTAGCTATCCTAGAACCGGTTAATTTGAGCGGTTCGGTTGTGCAGCGGGCCAGTCTCCATAATGAAGATTTTGTCAAAGAGAAAGAGGTTAAGATTGGGGATACGGTGTCCATACACAAAGCCGGTGAAATAATCCCCGAAGTACTGCGGGTGTTAAAAGATAAACGATCCGGGACAGAAAAAGATTTTGCCATGCCCCGCAGCTGTCCTTCCTGTGGCTCAGAAACCACGCGCTTGAGCGGGGAGGCCGCCCTGCGCTGCCTTAACCCGAAATGCCCAGCCCAGCTGGTAGAAAAATTGGTCCATTTTGCTTCACGCAGGGCCATGGATATTGACGGGCTGGGGCCGGCCATTGCCGAAATGCTTTGCCGGGAAGGTCTTGCCGGAGATGTGGGGGATCTTTACTATTTGAAAGAAGAGCAGCTTGCCGGCTTGGAACGGATGGCTGAAAAATCAGCAGCCAACCTGGTTGGCGCGATTGAAAAAAGCAAAGAAAGGCCACTGATGCGCCTGCTTTTTGCATTGGGAATCAGCTTTGTCGGTGAAAAAGCAGCCCGCCTGTTAGCGGAACGGTTCGAGACTCTAGAGTCTTTAAGTAAGGCAGATGAGGACGATCTGACCGGGATCCCCGAAATTGGGCCGAAGATTGCCGGGGCGGTAACCGGCTTCTTTAGGACTCCCGAAACCGGACCTGTTTTAGATAAATTAAAGAGGGCCGGGGTGAACTTTGCTGAACCGTCAGGATCCTCTGCTGCGGCCGAGGGACCGGATCTGTCCGGTAAGACCTTTGTCTTTAGCGGTTCAATGGAGCAGTTTACCCGGGAACAGGCTGCTGCCTTAGTTGAAGGGCAGGGCGGTAAAGTAAGTTCATCGGTCAGCAAAAAAACCGATTACCTGGTGGCCGGCGATCAGCCGGGCAGCAAATTGGACAGGGCTCGCGAGCTGGGCGTGGAAGTACTTGAGGAAAGCGAGTTTAAGGAAATGTTAGGATCGAAGGGGAGGTGAGGCGCTGATGACCGACCAGAAAGTTTCGACCTTAGCTGCAGAAGGGGAACAAAAGCTGATGCTGCAAACAATTATTGACTCTCTTTCTGATGCTGTTTCTGTGGTCGATGAAAACGGAAACGGGATTATGATTAACCGGGCCTATACGCGAATCACCGGGATGAACGAAGATCAGGTTTTAAATAAACCAGCCACTGTCGACATAGCCGAAGGTGAAAGTGTGCACATGAAAGTTATACAGACCGGTCAGCCGATCAAAGGTGTGCGTATGAAAGTCGGCCCGTATCGACGCGAAGTGGTTGTTAGCTGCGCTCCACTGATTATTAAAGGTCAATTAAGAGGCAGTGTCGGGGTGATTCAGGATATATCTGAGCTGCGCTGGGTGATGGAAGAGCTCGAGCGGACCCGGCGCCTGGTCAGACATCTTCAGTCACGTTATACATTTGATGATATTATTGGTAACAGCAAGCAGATTCATGAAACAATTGAAAGGGCCAGGCATGTTGCGGAAACTCCGGCCTGTGTGCTCCTGCGCGGTGAATGCGGAACCGGTAAGGAGCTCTTTGCCCATGCCATCCACCATGCCAGTGACCGGTCAGATAAGCCTTTTATAAGGGTTAACTGTGCTTCCCTGGCCGATACTTTGTTGGAAAGTGAGCTTTTTGGTTATGCAGATGGAGCTTTTACCGGCGCTAAAAAAGGCGGACGCAAAGGATACTTCGAGGAAGCGACCGGGGGCACACTTTTCTTAGATGAAATTGGTGCGATGAGTCATGAAGCTCAGGCCAGGCTGTTGCGGGTCATTCAGGAAGGTGAAATTATCAGGGTCGGTGAATCAAGAGCCAGGCAGATCGACGTTCGAATTATTACCGCCACTAATGCTGAATTGGAAAATTTGGTTGAAAATGACAGGTTCCGCAAAGATCTCTATTACCGGCTTAATGTATTTCCGATAGAGCTGCCTCCCCTGCGTGAGATTAAGGAAGATATACCATTGCTGGCCGACCATTACCTGGCCCACTATGCCCGGGAATATGGCCGGGTAGTTATTGACATAGCCCTGTCCGTCTACCGGCGCCTTCAAGAATATGATTGGCCTGGCAATATGCGGGAGCTGCAAAATGTTATCGCCCGGGCCTTGATTAACCTGAGTCGTGATGAAAATATTATCGAGGAAAGGCACCTGGTCATGCCTTTTGCTGCCGCACAGTCCGGTAGTGATGGGGATTTAGTCCAGCTCAAGGGCTCTTTAAAAGATATGCACTCGGCCTGGGAAAAAGATATATTAAAAAAGGCTCTGCAGGAAAGCGATGGCAACAAGGCTGAAGCAGCCCGCCGGCTCGATATTTCCATTCGTAATCTCTATAATAAACTGCATCAGCACAAACTCATATAAAGCTTCCGTAAGAGATCTGCCTAATATTTAGATTCAGCCAGGATGTATTAATCTGGCCGGACAGAAGTTTTTTTCGGGTAAAATCGATCCCGGGAGCTCTGCAGCTGGCCTCGGGGATTTTACTTCTGGAACCAAAAAGTTAGAAGTTCGCCTGCTTGTTAGAGCAAGCCATTTTGTTTAAGCGCTCCACAATCCATTGCGGTGAGCAGCGCCTAACGGCTATCTTTAGCTTGCCGTCCTGCTTTATTTTCTCGGACCGGCGGCTAATCTAAAGCCTTCTTGATCACTATTCGAGCGCTGCTAGAATAACGGTATGAAAATTGCAAATATAGTTTAATCGTAAGAGAGACTGTAAATAAATTGTTGGAGGGTTTCTTATGTCCGGTTATCTGGCCAAGCTGGAAGAGAAGGGTTTTGAAGAGTTGATATTGGTTCAGGATTCAATTACCGGGTTGAAAGGCGCGATTGCTATACACAATACGGTGCGCGGACCGGCACTGGGCGGAACCCGGATGTGGGTTTATCCTTCTGAGGAAGCAGCTATTGATGATGTAATGCACCTGGCCCGGGGGATGAGTTACAAAGCAGCAGCAGCCGAACTGCCGCTTGGAGGAGGCAAAGGGGTGATTATCGCCGATCCCGAGCATGATAAGTGCGAAGAATTATTCAGGGCTTACGGCAGATGTGTCGAGAATTTGAATGGACGGTTTGTAACCGCTGCTGATATGGGGATCGGTGAAGAAGACCTTGACTGCATGCGCAAGGAATGCAAGTATATAATTGGCGGTTCAGCTATTGGCAGCCCGTCCCCCTACACTGCTTACGGTGTTTGGAAAGGGATCAAGGCTTATGCTGGGGAGGTTTTTGGTTCAACAAGCCTAAAAGACAAAGTAGTTGCTGTCCAGGGAATTGGCAGTGTGGGCAGTGCCCTTTGCCAGCATCTGGCTGATGAGGGGGCCCACTTGATTGTAACAGACCTTGACGAGCAAAGGTTGAAAGACGCATCAGAAATGTGGAACGCCACAATAGTGAAGCCAGAGGAAATATACTCTCAAGAGTGCGATATATTCTCACCCTGCGGTGCAGGTGGCGTAGTTAATGAACAGACAATATCTCAGTTTAAATGCAGCATAATTGCCGGGGCAGCAAACAATATTATAAAAGATATGCAATATGGCGCTGCTTTAAAGGAACGCGGTATTTACTATGCTCCTGACTACATTATCAATGCCGGCGGATTGATTTTCGTATGGATGACCAGCCAGGGGATTACTGATACCAATCAAATAAAAACTGTTATAGACAATATTGCAGACCGCTTGATAGAAATATTCCGGCGTTCCCGCGATGAAAATAAGCTGCCCCAGGAGTTGGCTGACATTTTTGCTGAGGAAAGAATGCAGAGGAATAATAATTAACCTTTTTTAAAATGTAATTATCAAAAAGTAACCATAAAAAAAGAGAACCGTGTAATAGATTGCAGGCAAACAACAGCATACTGCAACTATTTGCATGGCATTTTGGGCACCACAAATCACTAAAAGGGAGGTATTAAAGTTGGCAGTCAAAGCTAAGGTAAAAATTTTCAGAGAAAAATGCAAAGGATGCGGCTTGTGTGTGGAATATTGCCCTCGCGGCATTCTGGAGTTGGATAAAAAAATCAATCTCCAGGGTTATAACCCGGCTATTGTTATTGATGAAGATAAGTGCAGCGGTTGTGGTTTCTGTTTTCTTGTCTGTCCGGATGTGGGGATCGAAGTGGAAAAGGTAGAGGAGGGAGGGAAGTAAATGAGCAGGGTGTTAATGAAAGGAAATGATGCGATCGGAGCCGGGGCTATAGCTGTCAACTGCCGGTATTATTACGGTTACCCGATAACTCCCCAAAACGAAATAGGGGAATATATGGCCAGTGAATTGCCCAGGGTGGGAGGAGTCTTCATTCAGGCCGAAAGCGAAGTGGCTGCGATTAACATGGTTTATGGGGCCTCCGCTACCGGGGTCAGGGTGATGACTTCTTCATCTGGCCCGGGCATTAGCCTTAAAATGGAGGGCATTTCTTATATTGCAGCAGCTGAACTTCCCTGTGTGATAGCAAATATTATGCGGGGCGGTCCCGGCCTGGGTAATATTGCTCCTTCTCAGTCCGATTATTTTCAGGCCACTAAAGGTGGCGGGCATGGAGATTACCGGTTAATTGTGCTTGCCCCCTCTTCGGTGCAGGAAATTTACGACTTTACCAGGCAGGCCTTTTACCTGGCCGATAAATACAGGATCCCGGCCATAATTTTAGGTGACGGGTTTCTAGGGCAGATGATGGAAGTAGTTGAACTTACTGACTCAGCAGAAGTTGACGAGTATGCCAGGATTCCGGAAAAACCCTGGGCAACAACCGGCTGCGAAGGAAGGGAAAAGAATGTTATCAATACCCTTTTGATGGAACCAGATCAATTAGAAGCTCACAACTGGAAGCTTAATAAGAAGTACCAGCAGATTGCCGAGAATGAAAAAAGGGTGGTTCTGTATCGCACCGAGGATGCCGAGGTTCTGGTAGTATCTTTTGGCATTGCGGCCAGGATATCCAGGGAAGCGGTGGATTTGGCTCGCAGTGAGGGAATTAAGGCCGGCTTAATCCGCCCGATTACCCTGTGGCCGTTTCCAGATCATGCTTTCAACGATCTTGAAGCTGTTAAAGGAATCCTGACCGTGGAAATGAATACCGGTCAGATGCTCGAAGATGTCAAACTGTCTGTTAACGGTAAAGTGCCGGTTGAATTTCACGGGCGCACCGGGGGCAACCTGCCCGACAGCAAGGATGTTTTGGAAGAGATAAAGAAGATAGGGGGAGTGTAAATCATGAGTACCGTTTTGAAAAAAACCAGGTCTTTAGAAGATGCTACATTACACTACTGCCCGGGCTGTTCTCACGGTGTTGTCCACCGCCTGGTTGGTGAAGTAATCGATGAAATGGATTTACGGGAACAGACTATCGGTATCGCCCCGGTAGGCTGCAGTGTATTCTTAGATGTTTATTTCGATTTTGACGTCATCCAGGCCGCTCATGGCCGGGCTCCGGCGGTAGCTACCGGGGTTAAGCGGGCTTTGCCCGACCGGTCTGTATTTACCTACCAAGGTGATGGTGATCTGGCTTCCATCGGAATGGGCGAAGTTATCCACGCGGCGGCCCGTGGTGAGAGGATTACCATTATTTTTATCAACAATACTAACTACGGGATGACCGGCGGACAAATGGCCCCGACTACCCTGGAAAATCAGGTTACCACTACCACCCCTGACGGTCGGGAAGCCAAACTGGCCGGATATCCGATCCAGGTCCCGGAGCTGCTCTACAGCTTGCAAGGCGCGGTCTACTTAAGCCGCGTTTCCGTCCATGATCCGAAAAATATCAACAAAGCGAAAAAGTCAATTAAGAAGGCTTTCCAGGTCCAGAAAGAAGGACTTGGTTTTTCCCTGGTGGAGGTCCTTTCCGTTTGTCCCACTAATTGGCGTATGAACCCGGTCCAGTCGATCCAGTGGCTTGAAGAAAATATGATCGAAG
>SKPU01000045.1 GCA_007119335.1 Syntrophomonadaceae bacterium | reverse complement strand
CAGGCGTGCGAAATCGTAGGTTTGTTTGCCCGAAATAAAAGCAAGCAGCAAATAAAATGGGATGCCTTTCTTCTTGAATCCAGACAGAAAGGGGTAAAAGATGTAGGGACCACCGGGGAAAAGACCGCCTGCTAAAGAACTAAAAATGACTCCTTTCCCCCCCGAATATTTTTTTAGCCAAACTTTAATCATCTCTGAAGAAATAAGCTTCTGCAGTTGGCCAATTAGCAAAAATGCAGAAAAAATCAATAAAAATGCCCGGGTAGTGGTCTGTCCTGCCTGCATAAGACCATCGGTAACCAGGGGCATTCCACCGCTGAAATAAGCCAGTATTAGCATCACTGCTGATGCTGTCGCCAGGCCAACAATTGTATTTCTCATTAATATCTTCTCACTCCTCTTGTTCTACAATTGCTGTTTCAGCCAACTCTAAAGCTGAGATCTTATAGATCTTGGTGTTTCTTATTATTTTTATAAATTTTTTAGCAAGTTCACCATATAAGTTTTCAGCTCAGAGGCCAAATCTTCACGCCTAAGGGCATATTCAATTGAGGCTTCCAAAAACCCGAGACGATCCCCGACATCATAACGTCTACCTTCAAAAGTATAGGCCCAGACCGGTTTGCGGGCAGCAAGCGTATTTAATGCATCAGTAAGCTGGATCTCTCCGCCCGAACCGGGAGGGGTTTCTTCAAGGATGTCAAATATTTCGGCATCAATTATATAACGGCCCAGGACCGCCAGATCAGTTTTAGCTTTATCCCGTGGTGGTTTTTCAGTAAGCTTGCTGACCCTGATCACCGAAGAATTTTCTTCATCGGATTCCACCGCGCCATATTTGTGGATGTTATCCCAACCAACCCTTTGGACCCCTAAAACGGTATTGCCTTGCTGAGAATAGATTTCAGCCATCTGCCCGATGCAGGGCACCCGGGCGTGGATCACATCATCGCCCAGCAGAACCGCAAAAGGTTCGTCACCGATAAACTGACGGGCACAGAGCACTGCATGTCCTAAGCCAAGAGGTTCTTTCTGGCGTATATAAAAAATATTAGCTAACTCACTAATCTGCTGAATCTCTTTTAAATCACTATCTTTATTCTTGTTTCGAAGGACCTGCTCAAGTTCGATACTTCGATCAAAATGGTCTTCAATAGCCTGCTTGTTGCGGCCGGTAATGATCAAAATATCTTCGATTCCAGCCTCCACCGCTTCTTCAATAACATATTGAATAGTTGGTTTGTCCACTATAGGGAGCATTTCCTTTGGCTGCGCTTTAGTAACCGGTAAAAATCGGGTTCCCAAACCAGCAGCTGGTATTACTGCTTTCCTGATCTTCATACCTGGTCCACCACCTGTCTTTATGATCGCATTATATTGAAAACATTTCTACAAAACAAACTTGTTTCCTTCTTTTTACCATAACACGTCATTAATATAAAATATCGCTAACTGATTCATTAAATCCTTAATGATTCACAGACGACCCGGGCCCAAAATTTTCAGCTGCTCCAAATTATGGAGAACAGAATTAAAAAGCCGGCATTTAAGCTCGCTTTTAAGAAACAGATTAATTGCAGGATTTGCTCGATTGTTAGGAGAATTTCATAAGGAAAGATTTAATTATAAAAGAGAACCATCACACTAGCAGGGAGGTTTTCTAATGAAGACTATGAGGGCAGCGCAATTAAAAGAACCGGGAAAAGCATTAGAATTAGTTGAAGTACCAATACCCCGGCCGGGAAAAGGAGAGATTTTGCTTAAAGTTAAAGCAGCGGGAATTTGCAGCTCTGACCTGCATTACCAGGATGGCCGCAGCCAGGTTACCAAGCTGCCGATTACACTGGGCCATGAAGTAGCCGGCGAAGTGGTCGAATGCGGCGAAGAAGTAAGCGGTCTTACCCCGGGCGACAGGGTCTGTATTTTTTATTTGGTTACATGCGGCAGCTGTATGGCTTGCTGTACGGGAAATGATAATTATTGCAGTGAGGCTAAAATGCTCGGGAAAAATATTGATGGCGGATTTGCGGAATACCTGGTCATCCCTGCCCGCAATGCATTTGCTTTCCCTGAGTCTATACCGTTTGCCCAGGCTGCCCTGCTTACCGACGCAGTAGCAACCCCGTTTCACGCTTTCAATCGGGCGGGGATAAAAACAGGCGATAGTGTATTAATCATCGGGATTGGAGGACTTGGTATTCATGCAGTTCAAATTGCAAAAATAATGGGAGCCGGAAAAGTTATTGCCATGGATCTTTCCCAGGAAAAATTGGAACTTGCTCTTAAAGTGGGAGCTACAGCAGCACTCAATCCACAAAAAGACCATGTTGAAAAAAGGATAAAAGAACTAACCGGAAACGGAGTTGACCTGGCAATAGAGTTAATCGGGTTACCGGTGACAATAAGACAGGCCATTGATTGTACCGGCCTCGGCGGGCGAACAGTTATTGTCGGCATTTGTCCTGAGGAAATCAGTTTAAATCCATACTATGATCTCCTGCTCAATGAAAGAACTATCTTAGGCAGTGCAGACCAAAGCAGGATTGATTTCCCGACAATCATTGAACTGGCAGCGCAGGGCAGGTTAGATCTCAGTCATTCTGTGACCCATCAACTGCCTCTGGATCAAGTAAACCGGGGTCTGGAAATGCTCAAGAGCAAAGAAGAAAACCTGGTCAGGCTCGTCGTAACCTTTCCATAAACCACACAATTCCCATGTAAATCAGACCCCGGGCTGGCTAGATCAAGTTTGCTTGGCTTATCCGGAATCGACTTCTCTCTGCAAATCACCGGACGGTTCCACACTAACCAGTTCAGGAAACTGAGCTCTAACCTTTGCATCAATCTCCGGGGAGATGATCTGTTCAGAGGTTTCCTGGAGGATTTGGGCAGCGATATCCTCCGCTCTTCTCCAGCTGTCCTTGCTGCCGGCGTCGATCCACCGATGGTAAGGCTGGCGATCACTAGACCGGGGAGTGAAACCTTCTGTGCGCATATATCTGATCGTATGCTCTTCACTGAGGTAATTTCCTCCCGGTCCTATTTTGGCTATGGTATCATATGCCAGAGAATCCTCAGTTATTTCAATGCCGCGTAGCGTCCTTAAGCAGCTGCCAACAATATCATTGTCAATAATATACTGGGCATAAGATACAGTCAGTGCTCCGTCCAACATGCCAAAAGCTTCATGTATGAAGTTTCCTCCGGCCAGGGCAGCCAGCATAGCAGTGGTAGCTCCTTCATGAGCAGCCTGCGCATCAGGCAGCTTTGAATCGGTAGTGCCTACAGTAAGATAACAGGGCAATCTATAATGGTGGGCCATCTGGGTGATCGCTGCATTCATCAAACCCGACTCGATACTGCCCATTAAGAAAGACATTGTCCGCATGTCCATAGTTACCGGAACTGCGCTATAAAGAACGGGGGTTCCCGGGTTAACCAACTGGGTAAGGATAACCCCCATCAAGGCCTCTGCATTCTGCTGGACCAAAGTTCCGGCCAGGGTAATCGGAGCCGTTGCCCCTGCCGCAGGTGCAGTAGAAGTGGCAAGCGGCAAACCGTATTCAGCCACTGCCATAATGTAATCAGCATGTTCCGGGCTTAACTTAAGCGGACTTGTAATAGAAGAAATAAATCCGATAAAAGGTCTTCGCTGCAGATTTTCTAACCCACCGGCGATGATCGAAGCGATTTTGATGGAGTCTTCCAGGCCCTGCTTGCTGAAGATACCGCCCATAACTGGTTTGCTGGTGTTTAACAGGCCCTGGTACTTAGTATTGATGTCGACCGTCTCAATATTTATGTCATGTGGGTATAGCGGATTAATGAAAAAATCCAGGTACTCGAGCTTATCGGCAAGACGAGCCAATTCAGCAACATCCGCAATTGATCCCGGACGCTTGTTTCGTTCAAGATCCAGGACATAAAGGGCCAGACCCCCGGTGCCAAAATTCACTTTCTTACCGCCGACGGTTATGTCCCGACCTGGTTTGCGGCCGTAAAAAACAAATTCCTCCGGGGCTTGCTTGATCGCTCGTGAAACAAGTTCCCGGGGCACATAAACCCTGTGAGTATCATAATCTACCCTGGCTCCATGTTTCTCAAACAACTCAAGCGCCGGCGGGTGATTAATTTCAAACCCTACATTTTGAAGCACCCTGATTGATGTTTCATGAACCTGGCGAATTTCTTTATCAGTTAGAACATTATAGCCGCCGCCCTCATAGATCGGCTTATCCATATAGCTTCCCCCCGACATTTGGTGAAGTTTAAGCAGAGCTGTTTATCCTGCCTCTTAAGCCTTGTTGATAGAATCCCACTTTTCTAGCATGGCAGAAACCAGGTTCCCCCTGGTTATAATACCCTCTAATTTATTGTTTTCATTGACAACCGGGACCCGATTAATACCATGCTCCTCAATCAGACGGACAATTTCATAGAGCGGTGAATTCAGGGATACTGAAATGACTTCAGTAGTCATCAAAGTTTCCACGGTTGTTGAAGCGACCAGTTCAATCACTTCCACTCCCCTGTGGGTAATATCAACATGCAGGACTTCTTTGCTTTTAGTAAATACCTGGTGCGGATCCCGCAAAGGTTGACCAATGATTTGCTGCGTATAACGCAAAATGTCTGATTCACTAATAATGCCAATAAGGTAATCATTGTCATCTACCACCGGCATACCGCTAAAAGAGTTTTCATCTAGTATTTCGGCCGCCCTCTTTAAAGTAGTATCCGTTTTGACACTTATCACCGGTGTAGTCATTACATCTTTCGCCAATATCGCCATACTAATCCCTCCATTCTGGATTGTCAAGACATTACTAAATCCCCTGTAAAAGCAGCTTCCAACCATCATATTAAAAAGGGCAAGCAAGATATAACCTGCTTGCCCTGCATTAACTGGCTGTTTTTCCCTTACTTATAAGTTTGGCTTGCTTAATTGTTTATCCTCTTTTTGTTGACGGGCGATAACTGCCTGTCTTTTATAAATTACTCGATAAACCCTTCTTCTCGCAGCCATTCTTCGGCTACTTCACTTGGAGTCATGTCTTCCATGTCAACCTTCATGTTCAAGGAAGACATAACTTCCGGTGTCAAAGCAAGAGCAATCGGATTAAGAATATCCTCAATCTCAGGGTATTCATCCAGAATATCCTGTCTTACTACCGGTGAACAATTGTAAACCGGATGGAATTCTTGATCATCCTCTAAATTGATCAGGTTGAACTCAGCAATACGTGCATCTGTGGCAAAACCCATCGCTGTTGCATGACTGCCATCATTTAAAGCGCCGTAGGTGATACCCAGGTCCATTACCTCGTAATCATCAAATTCAAAACCATAATGCCGCTGCACTTCGTCTAAACCGTCATCCCGTGCTTCGTACTCATGGTCAGTCGCAAAAGTCCACTCGCCGGGCTCCGGTGCTTCCCTGCCTTCATTGATTGCTTCAGCGAGATCGCTGAGGGTGTATATATCCATTTCCTCAGCATCTTCCTGGCGCATCATAATAGTATAGGTGTTGTTAAACGGTGTTTTTTCCAGCCATACCAGATCGTTTTCTTCAAGGTCCCATTCAGAAATTGTATCATATGCTTCTTCCGGATCAGTAATTACATCCGCTCCCATGAATTCTACCAGGGCTGTACCGGTGTATTCCCAGTACATATTAATATCTCCTCTTTCCAGGGCTTCACGGGCAATCACTGTTCCACCAAGGTTTGTTTCATCCTCTACAGGAATACCAGCATCTTCCAGGGCATAAAGCGCAATTTGCCCCAGGACCAACTGTTCGGTAAATTCTTTCGAACCAACAGTTACTGTAGGCTCATCTTCTTCACACCCGACCACAAACAATAACCCGGCTAACAACATAATGGTTAAAGATACTGTTAAAATACGTTTAATACTCATAAATTTCATCTACCCCCTTCAAAATAGTAATTATCTCTGATCCTTTTGGAAAAACAGCCAAATTTATAAACATTTATTTGTTTATCATGCTTTGTTAATTTATCATGCCCACTTGACCACTAATTCTTCTACACGTCCAATCAGGTAGTCGAGCAAAATAGCAGTCAATGCAGCAATGGTAGCCCCGGTAACAATTATCATATCCCTGTGCACAGAAAGTCCGGTTACGATGAGGTCTCCTAAACCGCCACCGCCAATAAAAGTAGCCAAGGTTGCTGCCCCAACATTAATCACAACCGCAGTCCGAATCCCGGCAACAATAATCGGAAAAGCAATCGGCAGCTCAATTTTGGTTAAAACCCGGTAGGGACTCATCCCCATACCCCTGGCTGCTTCAATTATATTGCTTTCTACACCGTCAATCCCGGCAAAAGTATTCCTTAAAATAGGCAGAATTGAATAAAGAAACAGGGCAAATACAGCAACGTTAAAACCCAAACCCAGCACAGT
>SKPU01000026.1 GCA_007119335.1 Syntrophomonadaceae bacterium | reverse complement strand
ATGGAGCCGACGGTGGGACTCGAACCCGCAACCTGCTGATTACAAATCAGCTGCTCTTCCGTTGAGCTACGTCGGCGGAACAATCTTCTCTCAAATCACTACTTAGTATAGACCATTTTATAAAACACGTCAACACATCTGCAGCAGGAATTTTAACTTTATTTCTCGAAGTTTATATAATAAATGAGGATACCTTTATGCTTTCTCAAGGGAGGGCCGGGCAATGGCAGGGATTAAAGTAGCAATAATCGGGGGAACAGGAGTCTATAAACAAAACTTTTTGGCAAATGAACAGGATATATCAGTAGATACAAAATTCGGTTCAGTAACAATCAAACAGGGTGAATACAAAAAGCGCAAAGTTTTCTTCATGGCCCGGCATGGTGGAGGACATACTGTGCCGCCGCACCTGGTCAACTACAGGGCAAACCTGGCTGCTTTAAAAAAGCTTGAAGTCGATGCGGTTATCGCTACTGCAGCGGTAGGAACTCTCAATCAGAATATGCCTCCCGGGTGCAGGGTAATAATTGATCAGTTTATCGACTTCACCAGCCATCGCACTCTGACTTTTTATGAAGGCAAAGAAGGATATGTAGTCCATACTGACTTTTCAGAACCGTACTGCCCTGAAGTGCGATCCGCCATAATGAAAGCCGGCGCAAAACTGGACCAGCATCTGTTTGACGGGGGTTGTTACCTCTGCTGCGAAGGGCCGCGTTTTGAAACTCCGGCCGAGATAAAGATGTTTAGACAATGGGGCGCTGATCTAGTGGGGATGACTAATCTGCCTGAAGTAGTTCTGGCCCGTGAAGCAGGCCTTTGTTATGCCACTATTGCACTGCCCACCAATTATGCGGCAGGTATATCAAAAAAACCTTTGACCCATCAAGAAGTTCTGGAAGCAATGGACCGTGATCAAGCTAGCCTAAATCAACTACTGGCCTGCTGTATTGAAGAGATCGGTGCTGAGCGTGCCTGCAGCTGCCGGGAAGCCGGTAAAAACTGGCCCAAGGAGTAAGCAAAACAAAAATGGACAAAGAAAATGAATTGCTCTCTTTATACTGGCAGGACAATCATCTTTATATCCTTGATCAAAGGTTGCTGCCCCAAAGATCTGAATATATTAAATGCGTCACATACTGTGATGTGGTCTCGTCAATTTGTAACATGTCCGTGCGCGGAGCGCCCGCTATTGGTATCAGTGCAGCTTATGGAATGGCTGCTGCAGCGCTGGAAGCTTGTGAGAAAGGTTTCTGCCCTGAGCAGGTCCGATCGTACCTTAAAAAAGCCTCTAATGAACTTTTTCAAGCAAGGCCTACTGCAGTCAACCTGGCCTGGGCTCTGCAAAGAACCGATCAATGGCTTACCTCTAATAGCAAGGCAACGCCGCAACAAATATTCGACGGTTTACTCGAAGAAGCAGATAAAATATTCGCAGAGGATCTTGAAAATAACCGCCAGATTGGAGCAAATGGCGCTGCCTTGGTACCGCATAATGCTTCTGTGCTTACGCACTGTAATGCAGGAGCGCTGGCCACCGGTGGCTACGGGACAGCTTTAGGGGTTATTCGTGCTGCTGTCAGTCAGGGTAAAAATATTCACGTCTATGTAGATGAGACCAGGCCTCTTTTACAGGGCGCGCGGCTGACCGCCTTTGAACTTAACCACGATCAGATTCCAGCCACCTTGATTACAGATAGTTGTGCAGGATATTTGATGTCTAAAGGGAAAGTGGATTTAATTGTTACCGGCGCTGATCGTATCGCCGATAACGGAGACACTGCCAATAAAATCGGCACTTATTCGCTGGCAGTCCTTGCCCACCATCACAATATCCCCATTTACGTGGCAGCTCCGCTTTCAACTATTGATTTGTCCATTTCATCCGGTGATGATATTGTTATTGAAGAACGCTGTGGTACTGAAATTTCGCATATAAATAATCACTGCCTGGCTCCGCCTGAAGTCAATGTTTATAATCCGGCTTTCGATGTCACGCCGGCCGAACTCATTACAGCCATTATCACAGAATGTGGTATAGTCCATAACCCGACCCCTGATAAGATAAAAAAACTATTTACAAAGGAGAAAAGTTAATTCAATAAGATGACACAAAAACATATCTTAATAACTAACGATGACGGCATTCATGCTGAAGGGATTCAGCGTCTCAGCCATATTCTCTATAAAGACAAAGCTAAGTATAATTTATCAATATGCGCACCTGACCGGGAACGCAGCGCTATCGGACATGCGATCACCATGCATAAACCTTTACGGGTGGAAAAAATAAGTCATTCATTTAATCCAGAGTTGAGCGGATGGTCCGTGAACGGAACACCATCGGACTGTGTTAAACTGGCCGTGGAAGCTATATTAGCTGATAAACCGGACATGGTTATCTCAGGTATCAACCGGGGCAGCAACCTTGGCAGCGATGTTCTTTATTCGGGGACTGTCTCCGCCGCAGTGGAAGGCTTAATCATGGGCATCCCTTCGATTGCAGTATCGGTCACTGATCGAAAGTGCGATCAATATACCTTTGATTTTGCTGCCCGTTTTACAGCTAACCTGGCAGAAAGAATCTTCAGCTCGGATCTACCTGTCTCAACCCTGATCAATGTAAATGTGCCGCCCGACGTTAATAATATCAAGGGAGCCCGGGTAACCCGGCTTGGAATCAGGCGCTACCGGAATGCATTTGAAAAACGCATCGACCCAAGGGGCAATATCTATTACTGGTTAGCCGGAGAATTAGTTGAAGATGATCCGGAGGAAGAGGACAGCGATACGAAAGCAGTCAGCGAAAACTATATTTCAGTTACCCCTATTCAGTTTCAACTTACCCACCAGGATATAATGCCGGATTTAAGCAATCTGCTACATGGAATACCGCTGGGTAATTGAATGCTTGATCACTGTGCACGAATGCTTAAATAATTTTTAGTGGAAAAAAAAAGCAGAAATAGATGACTGGGCATTGATTTTTAAATTGAAAAGGAGTGTGTAAAGTGTATTCGATGGAACCGGCTGGTAAAAACTGTTACCGTGTTGCACGCCAGGGCAACATGAAAGCCGAGGTCCTGGTCTATTTAAGCCACGCCCTTTACCAATCCTTTACAGAAGACCAATCCTTACAGCAACTAATAGACGCCGCTTCACTTGATGGTGTTTTAAGCCCGGTTATCGGAATGCCGGATATCCACAGTGGTTTTGGCCTACCGATCGGTGGGGTTATGGCCATGGATGCCTCAAAGGGGTTGATTTCTGCCGGAGCTGTAGGCATGGATATTAACTGCGGCGTCCGTTTGCTGCGCACCAATATTGAGGCTAAAGGCCTTAATAGAAATCGTTTAAGAAAGTTAATCCAGGGAATCGGGGAAAAAGTGCCCAGTGGGGTGGGCGGTAAAAGTAAACATGATACACTGGTCCGTCAATTGTTTGAGCCCCTCATTCACCAGGGGGTTCCATTTTTAGTAGAGCAGGGTTTTGGCCGGCCCGGTGATTTAAAGGCCATCGAAGATGGAGGCCGAATTTCAGGTGCTGACCTGGGTGCAATCAGCAAAGAAGCCAGGGATCGCGGCCGGCAGCTTTCGACAATCGGCGGCGGAAATCACTTTATTGAACTGGGCTATGTCGATACGATTTATGATCAAAAAACTGCAGATGTTTTTGGACTGAGCGAAGGTCAGCTAACCGTCTTAATTCATACCGGAAGCCGTGGTTTCGGACACCAGATTTGCACTGATTTCACAGCAATTATGAAAAAAGCCGCTTCGAAGCAAAATCTTGATATCCCCACAGCCGGCCTTGCTTCGGTATATATTGATTCAAAAGAAGGCAAAAACTACCTTGCTGCCATGAACTGTGCAATCAACTTTGCTTTTTGCAACCGGCAGTGGATAACCGATGATCTCCGAAAAGCCTTCAGCAGTGTTTTAGGAGGAAGTGACGAACAGTATGATCTCGGTTTGGTTTATGATGTAGCCCATAATACTGCCCGCTTTGAAGTAATTAACAATCAGCAGATGCTGATCCACCGCAAAGGTGCAACCCGGGCTTTGCCACCTCGTCACCCGTCAAATCCGGAAATATACTTTGAGACTGGCCATCCGGTTTTGATTCCGGGCAGTATGGGCAGCGCTTCCTATGTTATTACTGCCGAACCGGGCGTAGACAGGATTTATAACTCAGTTAACCACGGTGCAGGGAGAGTTCTTTCCCGCAAAGCGGCAAAGCGCGAAATATCTGTAGATGATCTGAAAGGTAAATTAGCTGACGTGATGGTTTCCGGACGAAACTACAAAGCTTACCTTGATGAAGCCCCTCAGGCCTACAAAGATATCGAAATGGTTGTCGATACATTTGTTGATATAGGTTTAAGCCGTAAGGTTGCCAGGCTGCTTCCGCTGGCAGTAATAAAAGGTGAAGGTTAATAACCGACCACCGGGAATGGTCTTTACATGATCAATGCCTGGTCATTTATGTTATCATATTTACTATAGCTTAAGCACGATATTTTTAAGCGCCCCGATCCCCGCTACAGTATCGCCCAGGGCAAGATTTTTGCCCTGGTCCTGCAGACAGATTTTCAGGTGCTTGTGATTGCCCTTCTGGTCCATATAAAGGGCATTAGTTTTGAAACCGGAGTGATTGTTCGTTTGGAAAGGGGGAGATTACTCTTTTTGAGTTTGGTGTGTTGGTGTGATTGACAACAGACTCCCAATAGTCTAAAATAATAGCGTAAAGGGGAGTAGCTCAACTGGCAGAGCAGCGGTCTCCAAAACCGCAGGCTGCGGGTTCAAGTCCTGTCTCCCCTGCCACTGAGTTAAATGAGGTGCCGCAAGAACTTGCGGCATCTTATTTAAATGTATCCGGTTAACCTTCAGATTTTTATTTGTAAGGAGTCCACTTAATGGCCAGGCAAAAAGTATATAATAAACTGGAAATAAAAGCTCCCCTGGAATCAAAGGGGCACAGCTCTCTTGTCAAAGCACCTGAACTCCCTTTTTACGATGATCTCGAAAGCGTCCTGAGCTGGGTGGAAACAACCGCCCGGTTTGATATGGAAAGCAGTAATCCCGTTGCTGTTTCCACAAAACAATTAATTGATCAAAGAGCAGAACAAGAAAAACCAAATGTCCCATTTATAATGAGGGATTTTTTAGTCCCCACAAAAAAGGCATAAAAGTGCTATGGGTTCCACCGGGGAGGCTGCTTTATAATCTACGCCGCAAAATAGAGAGTATTTCCAAGGCTGCCGTTTTACCAGGACTGCCCTTAATTCTTAGATCTTAACCGGTTTTGAATCAGCCTGCGAAACTTTTGAGCGTAATATGGAAGTTCTTTTAATAACAAACGAATCAATAAACTAAGCCTTATTTAAGTGCCGAACAACCTAAATTTGTTTTTTCAAATATCTCATAACTGAAAAAAGCAACCGCTTTTTTTCTAGTTCGGGTGTTGTGCATGTATCCATCAATTGAAATCAGTTTAAAAAAAATAAAGGAAAATGCAGGCCTTTTACTTAAGCTATGCCGAACCAGGGGGATCGAACCCTGCGCGGTAACCAAAGCTGTTTGCGGTAACCTGCAAATATCAGCAGCTCTGCTGGAAGCCGGGTTTAAAGAATTAGCTGATTCAAGGTTAGAAAATTTATCCGGGCTGCGCAAACATTTTGATCAAAATATTAAGCTCTTATTGCTTCGCCTGCCCATGCTTTCACAGCACCATTTAGTACCCTCTCTGTGTGACAGCAGCCTGAATTCGGAAATAAGTGTTTTACAGCAGATGGATAATTATGCAAAGCAAAAAGGGATAAAACACAACATTATCTTGATGATCGAACTAGGCGATCTGCGGGAAGGCTTCTGTCCGCATCAATTAGAAGAAGTGCAGCAGACAGTATCCCAATTTTCAGCGCTTCAGGTTGAAGGGCTCGGTGTTAATCTAAGCTGTTACGGCGGGATCATTCCCGATGTTTATAACTTAACAAGATTAAGTGAACTAAAAAATAACTGGGAACGCAACTCAGATCAGCTAAAGATCCTTTCGGGAGGCAATTCAAGTTCAATCAATCTTTTACTGGAAAACAAAATGCCTGAAGAGATTAATCACCTTCGCCTGGGAGAGAGCATTCTGTTAGGCCGGGAAGCCATTAACCGGAAACCTATTCCGGGAGCACATCTTGATGCTTTCAAACTCAGGGCCGAAGTAATAGAACTTAAAGAAAAACCCTCGGTGCCATTCGGTACAGTGGGTCAGGACGCTTTTGGTAATATTCCTGAATTTGTCGATCGAGGAATCCACCGTCGGGCCATCCTTGCGGTAGGACGGCAGGATATTAACCCGGCCCTCGAGCCAATCGACCCCGGTCTGGAAGTTTTAGGAGCCAGTAGCGATCACCTGATTATTGATGCTTCCGCTAATGCAGGCCTAAAGGTAGGAGATGTCGTAGATTTTATTT
>SKPU01000073.1 GCA_007119335.1 Syntrophomonadaceae bacterium | reverse complement strand
ATATCTCCGTTTTCAAATGCTTTGCGGGCATTTTTGGAGAGGCCGCGAGCTTCCAGACCAACAACATAAGCAGCATCACAACGGTCAATGCAGTTGCCGGCAACTAAAATTTGCATATCGTGGGTCGATGTATGTCCTGAAAACCCCAGATTTCTCTTTTTTTGTCTGACCATTTCATGGAGCACTGCTGATGGGATCCGGTTGCTACCAAAACCACCTGCTGCAAAGTAGTCTCCATCATTTATGTACCTGGATACTGCTTCCTTAACTGTGGTAGTTTTGTCCACCATACGCCGAGATTTACCATGAAAATGCTCTCTGGCATCATCAGCATCCGGGTTGGTAAATAACCGCCTCTTTCCAATCTTTTTGTACTTCACTTCCTGGTCCCCTGATACATGGAAATCAACCTTGTGGTTGGCCATCCTGCTTTGCACCTCCAGATAATTATTGTTTTACTCCTTAACAGATAGTAGCCCAGCCACTTAAAATGTTATTCATTTATTGATCATCTCTAATACGAAACTACGCGTAGGAGGAGTTCCCTTTTAATTAAATCTTCGACAACTAAGAGTGAAAATCCTTGTATATCTTTTTTATGGAATTGATTATGCTTAGTTAAATTTGCCTGGATATTTTAAAATGACAATATACTATAGCAACTGCGATGCAATGATCTGGACAGGAAGGATCTACAATTAATTGTATAATTTTGTATGGAATAGTATAATACTTATAAGGACTGATTTTAGTGTTATAAATTTTAAGGAGGTTATTATGATAACTCTAATCGCAACGATTAAAGCTAAGCAGGGGCAGGAGAAAGAACTGGCAGATTTGTGCGTCGAGATGGCTAAAAAAGTTCGTGAAAATGAAAAAGGATGTTTAAAGTATGTTCCTTATGTGTCTCTGGAGAATCCAGAAGAAGTGGTCTTTATAGAAAAGTATAAGACTGCTGAGGATTTAGATAAACATCGCAAAACCGCTCATTACCAGGAGATTGTTAAAAACAAGATTGGTGCATTACTGGCAGAAGCTCCGGAATTGGAGGAATTTGATTAACCCGGGCTCCCAGCATGGAAAAAGAATCTTGGCCCAGATGACCTATTTGAACCAGTACCAGTTTATTCCTTACAACCGCATTGTAGAATACTTTGAAGACATCTACCTGACACAGATCAGTGAAGGGGCAATTTGCCAGGCCATAGAAGCCCTTTATGAAGCTTTAAGCTCTGCTGAAAACGAAATTATCAACGGACTGCTTAACTCAGAAGGTATAACATGGGATACGCTCACGGGCCATTTGACAACCACCAGGCTGAAAGAAAAATCCTTATGGTTAAAGGCAGGCAAAAGATTTCCGGGGCACTCCACAGTAGCAAAGGTGCTGAGATGTTTTGCCAAGGCGATATTTCAACAGCTTGGGAAAATTCCCTCGCCGCTTTTACAGTAATTATTGAGGCCCTCGAGGATAACCCCTTTGTGCCAGAACTTTAGTGTTTTTTTTCGGCTTTCAAAGAACAGGCGTCTGATAAACTAGCCTGGCCAGTTACGAAATATATTATGTTTAATGGTTAGTCCGTAATATAGCTCTGTCCGTATTTTTCTTTGTATACTATATCTTCAAGGGGCAGTTTATTTGGCGGCCGGGATGAAGATTGAGCAGAATGACCAATTGGCAACAAAGCTAAAGGCTCAATACTCTTAGGCAGGGCCACAACTTCCGCTATCTTTTGCACGTCAAATCCAGAAACCCAGCAACTTTCCACTCCTTCTTCCACGGCAGCAAGCAACATATTTTGAATTGCAGCAGATGTATCCATTATCGCAATTTTTTTACCGGGTTCACCATACCGGGCACAAGTTCTCTTAAAATCGACACAAACCACTATGACAACTGGAGCTTCAAGGATCCATTTCTGCTCATTACCGGGCTGAGCCTCATAACCCGTATAGGTATAATCCACAAGTCTCTGTTTTTGTTCTTTGTCCCTGACCAAAATAAATTCCCAGGGCTGCAAATTACCTCCTGTTGGAGCATACCTTGCCGAATCGAGAATTCGCATCAATGTATCCTCTTCAATTTCGTTGTCCTTGAATCGGCGGACACTTCGACGGGCCTTAATTGCTTCATAAAGGTTCACTTATAATTCCTCCTTAATAATAGCTTTCATTTACTATCTTTCTTATAACAGTTTTAGGCTCAGGATCATTCTTAAACTATTTTGCGGCGAGGTTTGGATAAAAATTTACACACAGCACTTGTGATTTCCGGGCATATTATTTTAAGCAATCCTTTATGTCAACTTAGGCCACATGCAAATCACGGAGGCGTTTCACCCTATCTTTGATGGGCGGATGAGTACTGAACAGCCCACTCAGGCCCTTTGCTGACAAAGGATTAACTATAAACATATGTGAAGTTGCCTCATTCACCTGAAGGGGACGCTGGCGTGCATATTTCTCCATCTTTTGCAAAGCGCTTGCTAGCCCCTCCGGATGCCTGGAAATAGAAGCCCCGGTAGCATCCGCATGGTATTCCCGGGTTCGGGATATGGCCATGCGTATCAGAATTGCCCCAAGAGGAGCAAGGATCATCGCCGCCAACTTTATGAGCAGCAGCGCAGGATGGCCATCCCTACGGCCACCACCAAACATAATCCCATACATTCCGAAACGCGATATTACCATCAGCGCTCCGGCAATTACAGCCGCTACTGTGCTAACCAGAATATCCCGGTTGCGAATATGGGCTAATTCGTGAGCCAGAACTCCTTTCAATTCTTCCTGGTTAAGCATGCGCACCAACCCCCGGGTAACAGCAATCACTGAGTTGGCAGGATTGCGCCCCGCTGCAAAGGCATTGGGCTGATCTGTGGGCATCAGGTAAATGCGCGGCATCGGTAAATTCCCGTTTGCTGCCAGTTCCCGCATAGCTTCATAAACCTCAGGGGCCTCACTTTCATATAACGGATGCGAACGAGTCATCGCTATAGCGGCCTTATCACTATACCAGTAAGCAAAAAAATTTAGGGCAATAGCCACAACCAAAGCAATTATAATCCCGCCTTCACCAAGAAGCAGTTCTCCAGCTACCAGTAAAATGGCGGTGAGCAGGATCATAAGAAACATGGTTTTTATGTGATTAAACATTATTTCCCCTCCCCTGTTTATAAGCTGATCTGTTTTTCAGTTTAGATAACACCACTTCAAGAAAAATTACAGAAAGTTTATATCTCTGCATAAGCCTTGTAAACAAATCATAAAACTTTAAAAAATTAGCTTGTCCAACCCGGAAAATAGTAATTCTAAAAGCAAACATGGTCTGTGCTTATATTAAAAGAAATTGATATGTATTGTCAATAATAGTTCAAGCTTATCTTTAAGGGAGCACCAGAAAGTAAATATCATCCCCCTTGTTACCAAGAATACTATCTGTTATTATGAACTCCAGTTTAGATAATTAAGTCAAACTGAATTTATTGTAAGGTAGGAGGTTAACATGGATAACGAAAAGAATGAGAATCAAGATAACGCAAATATTAGTATTACACGCAAGACAGTCTATATTGCAATTGCGATAATAATAGTGGCTGGACTGGGCATAAGTTTTTTACTCGGGGTTTTTGACAGCCCGACAGAAGTAGCTGATGAACCTGAAGTAGCTGACGAACTTGACCAAATCGATGAAATGGATGAAGTTGAAAACGGGGAAGTAATAGCAACAGTAAACGGCGAAGAAGTTACCAGGGCAGAGTTTAACCAGGCCCTGGAACAGGAAAAAATGCAATATCAAATGCAGGGCATAGATCTGGAAAGTGAAGAAATGGCCGATATGGTAGGAGAACTGGAAGAACAGGTCTTGGATAATTACTTTATTATCCCCTTAATTCTGCAACAAAAAGCCGAGAAAGTAGGCACGGAAATCAGCGATGAAGAAATAGAGGAACGTTACCAGCAATATGTGACAGAGTTTGGTGGAGAAGACGCACTCGAGGAACAAATGGAAATGGCAGGCCTGGACAGAGAAGAGCTTGAAAAAGAAATTGTCAAAGAATTATCTTTGCAGAAATACCTGGATAACTACATGGACGAATACCTGGAAGAAAATCCTGATGAACGCATAGCAGTGGAAGAAATTGATTTATCAGATGAAGAAGTTGAAGATCGATATCAGCAAATTCTTGATGCCTACAATGAGTTAAATGAGTTGCTGGAAGAAGACGACCCTGAAATGCCCAGGGAACAGGTAGAAATGCAATTGTCTCAAATAGAACAACAATACAGCGATGTTTTAGAAACGGATGATTTTGAAGAAGCAAAGCCCATACTTGAAGATGAGATGCGCGAGGGTAAAGTAGCTGCAGAAAGACAGGAAAAGCAACAGCGGGTATATATGGACCACATTGAAGACCTGCGTGACGAATTTGATATCGATATAAGCAAGTGATATCGGAATGGAAAAGTAATGTAGTCAGAAATAACAGATCATTGTAAATATGGAACCATAATTATCCTATTGCACGAGCCCGGACAGCCCTGTAATAGGATAATTATTAAGAAGAAAAAGTATTTTCAATAACAGCAGGATGGAGTATACTTCATTGTTCTTAAAGGGTAATCTCAAATCTCCTGGTGAAAGCCGTCTTCTGTTGAACGCTGCTTTAACTACAGCAGTAATTGCTGTATCCTTTGCTGCTATTTTTATACGACTCTCTGAAGCGCCCGCTCTAATCATTGCCTTATACCGGCTTCTGTTTACCCTGGGGCTCCTTTTGCCACACTCCCTGATCTCGCGGTGGAATGAACTGCGTTCTTTGAAGGTTTCAGAAATTCGTGGAATAGTAATCAGCGGTTTTTTTTTGGCTGCCCATTTTTACCTGTGGATAGCTTCTCTCAATCACAGTCCGGTAGTAGTAGCTGTAATCCTGGTTTCTCTACACCCTCTGCTGGTCGCTATAGCAGGCTATTTTTTCCTGGGTGACGCCATACCGCGTAAATTTCTATCTTCAATGCTTTTGGTCCTTGCCGGAACCGCTGCTATAGCTTCAGAAAACATGTCAGGATTTACAAACAGCACACCAACAGAATTAAGAGGCGTATTAATGGCCCTGGGAGGAGCTGCCATGATGGCCGGATACCTGTTAGTTGGACGCTGCTTGCGCCAGCACTTATCTACATCCGTCTATGCAGGTGGTGCTTACGGGACCGCCGCCCTTATTTTGTTTATCACAACTGTTATTGTGGGTATTCCCCTGTTTGGATATTCCGTCCGTGAGTACACCCTTTTTGCTGCTCTGGCTATAATCCCTACTTTTCTGGGACACACCGTTTTTAACTGGTCCTTAAAAAGAGTCCGGGCCTCGCTCATTTCCCTGCTCTATCTGGGTGAACCCCTGGGAGCAACAATTTTGGCGTTTTTTATTCTTCAGGAATTACCCACACTTTTACAGACCCTGGGAGGAGTGACCATTTTAACCGGCCTCTATCTGGTCATCAAACCGGAGTCGACACAGGTCACCAACCGTTAAAATGTAACAAATAATGTGACTGCCCTGCCCTAAGCTGTAAGCCCGGTTCATAGTAAGCTTGATTTCACGTTATCATTTAACACATCCTTTTTTGTGAGGTGTTGGAAGGGCGTTTGCGCAATATCGTAGCGTTTCTTGGTTTTTGCACCGTTGCGTTCTTTGAAAATAACCTCTCGCATTGGCAAGAACAAATTCACGTAAGCGTCAAGCAATGTGTGAAATTCATTTAGCCATGCTGCTTTCTCAAGGGTGTCATAGCGTTCATAGCCGACCATTTCTCGCACAAGCTGGCGGTTCTTTTGTTCTACAAGGTCGTTATTATTCTTGCGGTAAGCACGGTTCCGGAAGAATTCAAGAGCATTTTCTTTGCAAAAACGGACCAGGTGGCCACTAAGAAACTCGCTGTCACCATCGCTGTGCAGCGCCCAAATGGGAAATGGCCACTGGGAGATGATCAACTTAATTTCATTGAAGATGCCCTTTTGCCCTTTGCCCAGGACTGCTCTACGTCTACTGTAACCGGTAACGACATCCACCACGTTCAAAGTGTTAGCAAAATGGCCCAGGTAGGAACCACCGTTGTGTATAACAAGCTCTATTTCCAAGGCACCAGGCTTTTGTTCGTCCCAAGCGTAGAGATCTATGGGCACCTCGAGCTTGATCTTGTTGTTCAGTTTATACCGAGATAAGGCTTGCTTTGGCAAATGCCTTTTGGTTATTCGCCTGGCTAAGGTGGCTTAGCTAATTTCCGAAAACTGTTCACATATCTTTTCAGTTAAAGATATCTTTTCGTGCTTCGCAAGGATTTCCGCTGTGGACAGCAACACCGGGTGTAATCTTTCTGCACAGGGGTAATCCAAAGCTTCCCAAACCGTCTGAATAACTGGCATGGCCTCTAAATATTTTAAAGAACGATGACTTTTGACCGGCGGTTTAGGTGCCGAAGTTAATTGATTGAGTAAGGCAGTTGCGT
>SKPU01000261.1 GCA_007119335.1 Syntrophomonadaceae bacterium | reverse complement strand
TCTTTTCGGCAACCTGGTTGGGCACCTCTTCATAATGAGAAAATGTAGAGGTAAAGGCTCCACGGCCCTGGGTCATCGAACGCAAGTCAATCGAGTACCTGAACATTTCAGACATCGGCACCTGGGCCCGGATTTTCTGCTGATCGCCTTCGGGTTCCATACCCAGAATTTTTCCTCTCTTGCTGTTTAAGTCACCCATGATATCGCCCATAAAGGCTTCGGGCACAACCACTTCGACATCCATAATCGGTTCCAGCAAAACTGCGCCGGCCTCTTCCATCCCTTTACGTAACGCCTGAGCACCGGCAACCTTAAAAGCCATTTCAGAGGAATCAACTGTATGGTACGATCCATCTACCAACCTGACCGTAATATCAACAACGGGATAACCGGCCACAACACCTTCTTCCATCGCTTCACTGACTCCTTTTTCTACAGCCGGCACATATTGACGGGGAACAGCCCCCCCGAAAATTTTATTTTCAAAGACCAGCCCTTCTCCAGTTTCAGCAGGTTCTATTTCTATATAGACGTGTCCGAACTGACCTCGGCCTCCGGACTGTTTCTTATGCTTCCCCTCTACCCTTGCCTGCCCCTTAATAGTCTCCTTGTATGGAACCTTTGGAGTGGATAAACCAACATCAACACCAAATTTCTGGGCTAAACGATTAACAATAATGTCTAAGTGCAGTTCACCCAGTCCGGACATAACGGTTTCTTTAGTCTCAGCTTTTCTTTCCAGTTTAAAGGTCGGGTCTTCTTCTAAGAAACGGGCTAATCCGCTGCTAACTTTATCCTCATCACCCTTAGTTTTAGGTTCAACTGCATAAGAAATAACCGGTTCGGGAAATTGCAGCCCGGGGAAAACTATTGGATCGTTGCGATCACAAATGGTATCCCCGGTAATTGTGTTTTGAAGTTTAGCCACACAGGCAATATCACCGGCAACAACTTCCTCCATCTGAATTTGATTTTTCCCACGCATCGTAAATACCTGACCGATACGTTCTGTCAAATCCTGACTGGAATTATAAATCTGGCTATCAGGCTTTAGGGTACCGGAGTAGAGCCGAAAGTAATTTATTCGCCCCACATAGGGATCCGCAAGCGTTTTAAACACAAAAGCGGAAAGGGGTTCATCGCTACTTAACTTGCGAAAGACCTCTTCATCGCTGTCCGGCTTAAATCCTTTTATTTCTTTGTGATCCAGGGGGGTAGGTAGGTAACGCTTAATCAAATCAAGCAGGGGCTGGGTACCGTAATTACTTGTCGCAGCGGCACAAAGCACCGGAATTAATTTACCTTTAAGCACGCCCTGGCGTAGACCCTGGTTAATTTCATCGTCAGTCAGCTCTTCACCTTCAAGGTATTTTTCCAACAACTCATCATCGGCCTCAGCAATCGCTTCAACTAACTTTTCTCTTAATTCCTGCGCCTGCGATTGCAGCTCGCCGGGGACTTCTTCTTCAATGGTTTTCATGCCATCTTCAGAAAACTTAAGCGCTTTCTGGCTAACTAGGTCAACTACACCTTTAAAATCAGCCTCTTGACCAATTGGCATTTGCAGGGGAGCTACCCTGGGCCCAAAGTTTGACCTGAGCTGTTCCAGGGTTCCTTCATAATCTGCATTTTCCCGGTCCAGCTTGTTGATCACCACCAGGCGGGGCAGTTCAAAATCATCCGCATAACTCCATACTTTTTCAGTGCCGACTTCAACCCCGGAAACGGCGCACACAACGGTCACCACACTGTCAGCGACTCGCAGCGCTCCGAGCACATCACCGATAAAGTCAAAATACCCGGGAGTATCAAGCAGATTTATTTTGACATCATCCCACTCCAGGGGAGCCAAACCGACATTGATGGTAACCTGCTTTTTAACTTCATCCGGGTCATAATCTGTGGTAGTGTTACCGGATTCAATTTTCCCCTGGCGGTTAATCGTACCGGACGTAAAAAGCAGTGCTTCGGTAAGTGATGTTTTGCCGGCACTGCCATGGGAAATCAAAGCTACGTTGCGAATATTTTCGCTGGGATAATTCTTCATGCCTACTCCTCCTCAATATCACCCGGACAATTGCCTGACCAGGCAAGCTAGTATTTAACGGATTTATTATAAATACACACTATCATTATCACAAAAAAAATGCAAATAAAAATGATCATGCTCCAGAAACTCTACAAATAGAATCTTTTAAAAAGCTACTTTCTATAAAATCCGCGCAAGAACCCATTAAAACTGACAACATAAGAAAGGGCAAACTACCCTGTTATCGCCATCTGGTAGCGATCAAGCATGGCAAGCTATGGGTGAAAGCTTTGACCATGAGATTTTCCACTGGTAAAAACAATTAACTATCGTTGGGACAAAATATTCGAAACCATGATCTGCCCAACCATCTTCATTGAAAAACCTCTAAAACTGACTTTTCCATTTTTCAAAGATCCATTTGCAAAATTCCTGGGGACTGCCTGGCCCTGAGCCAGGCGGTCTTAGTCCCTAAATATAGTTCCAACATTCTATTTTAAAACACATCCATCTGGAATCCGTAAATTATGATCAACCCTAATAAACCCACCAATAATGCATAGAGAAGTGAGGGTACTATATTACGCCTGATAACATAACCTTCCCGCCCGACAATACCGCATACCGCGCAAGCAGCAACCACATTGTGCACGGCGATCATATTTCCGGTAGCGCCGCCAACTGCGTGCATGGCTGAAACTATGGTTCGAGAAATCCCCAGCCCTTCAGCAACACTGAACTGAAAGCCCCCGAAAAGTATATTGGCTACAGTGTTCGAACCGGATACAAAAGCACCAAGGGTCCCCACAAAGGGTGAAACAAGTGGCCATGCTCTTCCCACTACTGCAGCAGCGGATTGGGAGAGGGCCATAAGCATACTGGGATAATCAGCTGCGTTGATGTCAGTCTGCACTAAAACCCGGACCATGGCCAGGGCGAATAAAAGTGCTATGGCAGCAGGAATTAGCTGCTTGACTGTCCGCTGCCAGGCTTCTTTTACTTTATCTTCGGACATTCTGTGCATCGGAATTGTGACAAGAGCAATTAAGATAAAAGGTACCGTGCCCGGCAACCAGAAGGGCGTTATATCCCAGGAAACTTCTTCCTGACCGAGTATTTCCGTCCATTCGACTGTAACAGCTGTTAATAGATTGTCAAGACCCAAAAGACCTACTCTGGTAATAACCAGGATAATAGCAGCCAAAACATAAGGCATCCAGGCCATAACTATTGACATCGAGGAACTGAATGTCTCTATTTTTTCTTCTGTTTTAAGCGGTTCGCCCCACTCTTCCTCCCACTTTTCCTGCCGAGGGAAGTCCCAGGTTTCTTTGGGCATCATAAAACCGGCTCGCGCTGCGGTAATGACTAAAAATAGCCCTATTATTGCCCCCACCAAAGAAGGAAGTTCCGGACCGACAAAGTAAGCTATCAAGAAGTAGGGTACAGTAAAGGACAGACCGGCAAAAAGTGCAAACGGCGCCGCTTTTAAGCCTTCTGTAAAAGATTTATTATTACCATAAAACCGAGTTAGCATCGCGACTACTAAAAGAGGCAGAAAAGTTCCGCCAATGCTATGGAAAACTGCTGACCAGATACCAACATCAACCAGAAATTCTCGCATACCCATGGCTTCAGGAAGCATTCCCGAAACGGCTGCACTTGTACCCCTGATAACAGGAGTCCCCACTGCGCCGAAAGTAACCGAAGTGGAGTTAAAAATCAAGGTACACATTACTGCCGCAAGGGGCGGGAAACCCAACCCCATCAGCAAGGGTGCAGCTAAAGCTGCAGGAGTACCGAAGCCGGCAGCACCTTCGACAAAAGATACAAACATCCAGCCAATAACCAATACCTGAATGCGACGGTCGGGCGTTATCCCGTCAAAACCCTTATTAATAACACTTATAGCGCCACTGTTTCGCATTGTATTGAGCAGTAAAATCGCACCAAAAACAATAATCAGGATATCAATTGCTGATAGCAAACCTTCCAGGGTTGCAGCAATAACTCTGACGAAATCGACCTGCCATACAGCAAAGGCAAATAATGCAGCCAAACCCCAGGCCAAAGGCATAGCTCTTTTAGCAGGCCACATGAAACCAGCAATTAAAACTATAACCAACAAAATAGGCAGCGAAGCTATTAAAGCCAGTAACCCTATAGACATATCAATTTCATCCTTAAGAATACTCAAATTAGCTCATCATTTATCTCAGCAACATTATCATTTTAGAATCCTTTTTCACTTAATTTGTAATTCTTTCTGCAAATGCAAATCCTCTTTACTAAACTATTACTGGCATAAAATAGGCAGGGTAGTTCCTGCGTGAGGCATAATATAAGCCAGCGGAAGATCCCCTCCATGTTGACTGGCAGCAATTTCCAAAGCTTCTTCTAGAGATGAAACCGGGGTCATGCCCATCGATCTGATTAACTCCTGATCCAAATTACTTAATACTAGCAAATTATTATCTTCAGCAATTACCGCGGAATGATAACCCATAAAACCCCCGATAGTATACTTACGGCGAAGCGCAGCTTCCCGCTCAGCATTGCTGTCATAATCGGTAAAAATGGATGCGAAATCATCATTGCCGATTCCTTCCCTGCTCTCGCTGAGCAGGATCATGGTTCCCCCCTTCTGTAGTGCAAAATGAGCATGGTAAGTGGTTTTATAGGTTTGATAAAAGTTTATATCTTTAGGATAACCACCGCAGGATGCAATTACCAACGATACAGGTTCCTTGATTTCCACACTCATGTGGTGATCCACAAAATTGCAACCCTTGTTATGAGCAGTAAGATAGTTACCAGCTGTGACCAGGGCTATTTTATGTTCTGCTTCGTTGATAACACTGTTAACCAAAAAATCAGGCCCGGCCATACTTGCTCCCTGGATCATATCATCGCTACAGGGATTCCCGTCTACTTTACCGGCTCGAACTTCCGGGTTTATACCCTTACCTGGCTCAGGATAAAGAGCAAGGTTATGATTTTGCATAATAGTACTGTAACCGGAAACTCCCGGAAGAATTGCTTTTTTACCTCCACCCCAGCCCGCAAGAAAATGATAGACAATACCGCCGGTCAGAACTACCCGATCTGCTTCAACCACATTTCGATTGATTTTTACTTCATTACCGTAAGTGGTCCTTCCCACACTGACCAATTCTTCATCTACTTCGGCCCGGTGATCAATAACTTTCACTCTTTTGTAAACATCTTCTCCCACCAGCTTACGATGTTCTTCAGGTGTTTGTTCACGATGATCCCCGGTCGCAGATATAATCAGGATGTCATGGTCCGGTACTCCGCCCTGATTTAATTCATCAAGGATGGGCGGTAAAAGAACATGATGCCTGACCCAGAGACGGGTCATATCGCCGACAATTATACATACTTTTTCTCCTTTTTTAACTAACTGGGACAGAAGTGCCGAGTCTACCGGGTTATTCATGGCCCGGTGGACTTCTGCATATTCGTTGTCGGGACTGTTCATAGGGATTCCTTCTAAAACACTTTTTACTTTCTGATCCGGAATATCCAGGTTATATTCACCATCACCATAAGGGAGCTGACACTTCATGTCTTAAACACCTCTTTTAGATTAGAGATAAGTTTGCGGTTTCAAAAGACCTGGCTCAATTTCATAAAATATTGGCCTCTACCTCCCAGGTTACATGTCGAAAATCTTGCCCGGATTTAAGATGTTGTTTGGATCCAGGGCCCGCTTTATACTTTTCATCGAATCGATCTCCGTTTCACCCAACACCAGGGGCAGGTACTGCTTGCGCTTACTCCCCACACCGTGTTCACCACTGATGGTTCCGCCCAGCTTATAGATCTCTGAGTATAGATCAGTCAAAACTTTTGGAAGGAGATCCTGCCAATGCTCTTCTGTATGATCAGGGTTTTTAACCACTGTAGCATGCAAATTTCCGTCTCCGGCGTGACCGTAACAGGGAATGAAAACATCGTATGATTTTGACAAATCACGCAAGATAGGCAGCACCTGGGGGATATTGCTCATCGGCACCACAACATCTTCCACCGATTGGGAGGGGCTAATTGCCTTAAAAGCTTCTGCTGCATTTCTGCGAAGAGCCCAGATTTTTTCCTGGTCAGCAGGAGTCTGAGCTACAAAAGCGTCGATAGCGCCATTATCAGTGCAGAGATCCCCAATATCTAAACATTCATTGAGAATCTGTTCTTCATCATTGCCATCTACCTCAATAATCAGAAAAGCTCCTGCATTCTTATATTGGTCCGGGTTTTGTCCCAGGTGCTTGCAGCAGGTTTCCAGGGTAAGCCGATCCATAAATTCAATGCCGGTTGGTATAACCCCTACTTCGGTCATGATTTTGGGCACCACATCGATTGCTGTTTGTAAATCTTCAAAAAGGACCATCATGTCAATCTTTGCTTTGGGAAGGGGAATTAGTTTGACAATAATTTTTGTAAAAATACCCAGGG
>SKPU01000220.1 GCA_007119335.1 Syntrophomonadaceae bacterium | reverse complement strand
GTTGAAAGAGCTTTCCGCAACATTAAAAGCTTTTTATCCATCCGCCCTGTCTTTCATTACAGGCGTCGCAGAATCAGAGCGCACGCGCTGATCTGTTTTCTTGCTTATTACCTGGTGAAAAAAATTGAACTTGAGTGCAGGGCTTGCGACATCACCCGGGAGTGCGTACCGATGCTCAGAGATTGGGACAAGCTTAAATTGTCTGCTTTTACTGTTACGGTAGGAGATCATTCCAGCTCCGAGTGGCAGTGGTCTTTGGGCAAAACCGGTAAAGGTATTAAAGCTCAAATCGAAAAGCTGGGCTGGTGGCGAAGCATTGAACAGCACCGGCGTAGTCTAATGAAATCATAATACCCCTTGTTCGAAAAGCCTTAAAAATCAATGATTTTGAAAGATCTTATTACGTCACAGGAGGGGGAAGTTAAGCTAAAGACGAATCGAGAAATCTATTCTGAATCTATTACTACCCACGTAGGAGGGTAGTAATTTTGAGGAATAGTTAAGGTTAATACGATTCATCATGAAAGTTATACCAAGAAATAAAACCCTCTGGGAGTTAAGGGGACGGTTCTCTTAACACACTAATTTATTAATCAGTCAACCCTATAAACCCATTTGTCCAAGAAAAAGTTGTCAGGAGAACCGTCCCCAGACACGTTGGTGCTGTTCATACTATAAGAGTAAGATGAACTGTTGGACTAAACGGCCGGGTTATCCTTGTGACAATGGCGAATTTGTTTTGCTAACTAGACCGGTTTTTCTGGGTCTTTCTTCCTTTTAAAAGCCAGTTTATCGGTGGAACATTTGATAGTCCGGGATTACCTTTGAACGGCCATAACAATCAGAGTTATTTGGATTAGATTTTATTTTGTGCAGTATGGCAAGGCCTTGTTTTCGACGGTCATTAACTCTTATGATATAGTTATATACGTGGTGAAAAAAAGATAAAATCAGAAAGAGTTGATAATCATGGATACGCAGCGGAATGGCAAGCCGTCACGTGTTGAAGGCAGTGATCAGCCAGGCAAGGAGCAACCGTTTTCGTATGCTAAGATTTGGTGGATCGGATTCGGGTTTTTAGGTGTTCAACTGGCTTTTACCACTTACAATGCTTTCTTGCCCTTGATGTACCGTGAATTCATTGAATCAAGGGCTTTGATCGGCCTGTTGATGGGTACTGATAATCTAATCGGGCTCTTGTTAATCCCGGTAATTGGCGCCTGGTCTGATAGAGTTAACTCGAAACTGGGTCGTCGGCTTCCGTTTGTGATTGTAGCTCTACCGTTAGCAGCCCTGACTTTCTTTGCCATTCCGTTTGCCTCTGTTATGTTATGGACCCTGATCATCACCGAGGTAGTTTTTACGACTGCTATGCATTCTTATCGCGGGCCGATTATTTCGTTGATGCCCGACCACACCCCACCGGAGAAACGCTCTACCTCTAATGGTATTATCAACCTGATGGGCGGAATCGGCACCCTGATCGCTTTCGGCGGCCTGTCACTGCTTTATGATATTGATCCGCGGCTGACTTTTGGTTTCGGCGCTGTGATTTTACTGGTCACTCTTGTAATAGTATGGATAAAGGCTGACCGTTACCCCCCTTATATTGATAATTCCCCGGTTGCCTCTAAAAATCCGATTAAAGAAGCGTTCGTTGGCATTAAGCTGCTCTTCCAGCCCGCTTACCGGGGACAGGTCCTGGTCCTTGCAGCGATGCTTTCCTATTTTATAGGCTTTGCGGGTCTTGATGCGATGTTTCCGATTTACGGGGTGGAGACGCTGGGCTTGACTGAGGGCCGCGCTGCATTTATCCTGACCACTTTTGCCGGATCTTTCCTTGTCTTTGCCCTCTTGGCCGGGTGGATCGGGACACGGATTGGTAAAATTCCTGCCATGCTCTGGGGGTTGGCTATTGTGCCGGGGCTCTTCTTGGTTGCAATACCGGTGCGTGAACCATTTATTATCGGCGGAATCTTTGTGGTGGCCGGTTTTGCCTGGGCTCTCGTCAATGTGCAGGGTATGCCGCTGATTGCTGACCTTGGTGGCAGGGATCGGGTTGGATATTATATCGGGCTTTACTATATATTTACAATGACCGGTCAAATGATCGGTCCATTTGTGCTTGGTTCTGCGATGGATGTGATGGGCAACCAGGGGATGTTCATTGCCGGAGCTGCTGTCTATGCCCTGGGATTTGTTTTGCTGCGGGCCGGGCAGCGCCGACTTGGTGCTGATCCAGAGGAAATTGCCCGTAAAAGCCGAATAAAGGATTTTGAAAACGGGGCTGATCTGCCTGCAGGTGAACAGTAAGCAGACTGCAGGCTTTTTCATCAATTTAGTGATCTGTCAGATTAATCCTGCCCCTCGCCTGGAAGATTATAATCATCAAGAATTGCTTTCAAGGTTTGCGGGTAATCGGTTATGATTGCTTCAATGTTTTCCGTGATAAAAACTTTCATCAGTTCAGGATCATTAACAGTCCAGGGGTATAGAGGCAGATTATGCCTTTTAAATGCGGATAGAGTTTCAGGGGACTGCAGATAGAAGAAAAGCGGGTGGACCGAGTAACAGCCCAGGGAAAGGGCATAGTGCCATGGTTCTTCGATTTCGTGGCGATAGATCAGTCCTGTGCGAATGTCGGGATTTATTTCGCTGCAGGCAAGCAGGCTATCTTGATTGAATGATGAAATAATGATACGGTTCTCCAGGTTATGCTCGCTGATGGAGCGAAGCACTGCTTTTTCAAGGCCAGGGTATAAGTTGAGTTCGTTTTTCAACTCGAGATCGAATAGGAGGGTGCTGTATTTGTACCTTTCAAAAAATTCATCAAGAGTTAAGATCTCAAGTCCGCTGAATTGCGGCGCAAACCAGGCACCAGAGTCGAGGCTTTTTAGGTCGGTTAAAATTAGGTCCTTAACCGGCCCATGACCGGTGGTTGTGCGCTCTAAAGTATGATCATGAATAATTACCGGGATTTGGTCTTTGCTCATCTGAACATCAAATTCAAGGCCATCAGCGCCAATTTCAAGAGCTTTATCAAATGCAGCGGTTGTGTTTTCCGGGGCCAGTGAAGAAGCTCCCCGGTGAGCAATATTGAGGGTCCGAATACGGATTACCTCCCCTTGTTCAGACATACAAAGCATACTTTATCTTACCCGTGGTTATTATACCGGAGAGTTTGGCAAAATGAAATGAGAGAGGATAAAAAAATGGAAATAACAGAGGTTAGTTCAAAGGGCGGGGGTGCTTGAGATGAAGGAGTTTAATGATATTAAGTGTTTCCTGCTTGATATGGACGGAACTATCTACCTGGGAGAAAGTTTGATTGATGGAGCCCGGGACTTTTTAAGAAGTCTTGATGAACAGGGTAAAAAAGCAATCTTTTTAACTAACAATAGTTCAAAAAATAAATACAGCTACCAGGAGAAATTATCTTCTCTGGGGATAGATGTGGACCCGAACGACATATTTACTTCTGGAGAAGCTACAACCATCTATTTAAAAAGCAAGAAGCCCGGCGCAAAATTATTTTTACTGGGCACCCCTTTGTTAGAAGATGAATTTAGGAGGGCTGGCTTTGAATTGGTTAGCCAGGGCAATCCTGATTATGTGGTATTAGGTTTTGACACCACCCTCACTTACAATAAGCTTTGGCAGGCATGTGATTATATCCGCGCTGGAATCAACTACCTGGCGACTCATCCGGATTACAACTGCCCTTTGGGGGAAGGTAAATACATGCCTGATACAGGGGCGATGATTAAGTTTATTGAAGCCTCTACCGGGGCAAATCCAGTGGTTATCGGCAAGCCTAACCATTATATTATTGATTGTGTGAGTGAAAAATATAAGATTGATAAAGATAAGATGGCCATGGTCGGAGACCGCCTCTATACTGATATTAAGCTTGGCCTCAATGCAGGGATTACCACGGTGCTGGTCTTAAGCGGTGAAACCACACAGCAGCAATATAACGCTTCAGACATCGAATCTTCGCATGTATTTCCTTCTGTTAAAGAACTCGGCCAGGTTCTTAAAAAGAGGTGTTAAGGGGACGGTTCTCTTAACACCCTAGTTTATTAAACAGGCAAAACTATTTGTTCAGGTAAAAGTTGTTAGGAGAACCGTCCCCTGAAACGTGTCCCCTGGCATGTGCGCTGACACGTTTCAGATAAGGTTATTGAAAGTCATAACCCACATAAAGCCCAGGCCCCCTGCGGTTAAGAGTGTATAGTGGAGGCGGGCGCTTTTGGTCCAGTAACCTTTCCACCAGGATATTGCTGTAAATATAACCATGACCAGGCTCAGTAAAGCGATGGGTAAAGGCAGGGTTAAGAAAATGTGAACGGCCGGGGTAGCCCCAAAGAAAAAATTGGGAACATTGTAAGCTGGATTGACGTCTGTAATAGCGGTAATCAGGCCGATAGCAAAAGCAATTATCAACAGACCGCAAGCTACCGCTGCCGCACGGGCCAATATGGCCACCCGGGGAGCCGGTCCAATTTCGCGCCGCAATCGGCGACGCAGCGCGGATATTAACCAGGCCAGCAAGGTTCCTGCAAAGAGTAAGAAACTTCCTCCTAATAAACCAGCACCTAAAAGTGTGGAGTTGTACCAGGGTGTTTTGCTGTAAGTCATCGGTCCGCCGGGTGCCATTAATGTTCTACCGTCGGGGCCTTCCAGAAAAGCCAGGGTCTTGATCCTTTGTGTTCCATCTGGATAACGGTGGCGATAGATTCCAGGTTCTGCTTCTACCATTGGAACAGGCTCTCCATAAATGTTGACTAACAGGTGCCCTTCTTCGTCTATGGCAACATTTCCTGATTGCAAAAGTCCTAAAAAAGCTTCATATGAAGTGAAATTACTGCGGTTAGGGCGGTATTCTCCCCGGTATTCTGCTGCCCGCTCCCGGGCATTAGGTGAAGGTTCAGGCACTGAGGAGTTAAATTGCGGATAGTAGCGGTCCATGAAACCCTGGAAAAGGCTGGTCCGATCGAAGGGGCCGCCCATACTGGATATGAATAATCCGAGATTTTCTTCCGGAAGCAGGTAGAAGCCAGTATTAAATAGTTGGGTGTCACCACCGTGGGTAATAACCCTTTTCCCGTTAAAGACGTCCTCGATAAAGCCGTAGGTCATCCCGGTAGTTTCCGGATGTTGGGTAAACTGCTGGCGGTGCATTTCCCGGGCGGTTTCTTCTTCTAAGATGCGGTTATCCCTGTAGCGACCTTTGTCTAAATGGGCGATCATGAAGGATGCCATATCTGAGGCGGTGCTGCTCAATGCCCCGGCGGGAGAACCGGAGATGTATTCAAAATCTCCCTGGTGGTAGCGGCCGTTGCTAAATCGATAAGGCTGGGCCATGTCCGGAGCTAGATCGTCAGGCAAAGGCTGTCGGAAGGTGCTGTGTTCCATCTCAAGGGGGCCAAAAATATTGTCTTCTATATAGTCGGCAAAAGGCTGGTCGGTAATTTTTTCTACGATGTAACCTGCCAGAGAAGTTCCATAATTGGAGTAAGCCATTATTTCACCGGGAGCGAATACCCGGGCCGGCAGGTGTTGGCGCAGGTATGATTCTAAAGAGGTCATCTCTTCTTTTGAAAGCACAAATAGACCTTCACCTACATCCTCAAAGCCTGCTGTGTGGGTAAGCAGGTGTGTCAAGGTGATAGGCTCTGCTTTACTGCTGCTGTTATAGAGGTGATCGGGGATATTAAAATTTAGGTAGTTGTTTACATCAGCATCCAGATCCAGTTTACCCTGCTCGGCTAGCTGCAAAACTGCTGTCCAGGTGAAAAGCTTAGAGGCAGATCCGGGACGGAAAAGAGTCCGATCAGGATCCACCGGTTCCCGCTTCTTCAGGTCAGCATAACCATAGCCCTTGAAAATGAGCACTTCACCGTCTTTTACTACCGAAAGGGTGATACCGGGAATATTATTTTCGTCCATCTTGGAGTAGATCGTTCCGTCTAAGAAAGCCTCCAATTCATCTGCGTCAAACGCTTCTGCACTGGCAGATGGAGCATTAATTCCCGACAGCACAAAAAGAGTGGAACATACTAAACAAGTCAACGCCCACCATTTTATACTTTGCATTACTTATTCTCCTTTGAAGAATGATTTTATTTCTGATTTCTTAATATTTGAAGGGACCTTGTTATTGCCCTGATCATTTTCTGTTCAGTTCCTGAGGATTATCCTGGTTGGCGATATTTTTAGCAAAGGAGATGTCAGATATATCTATCTCCTCTTTCACTATTAAGCTGACTGTAACTATTATAAAGGAAAAGAATTTTTTTTAAACCTGCCAAAAGTAAGGTTTTAAAACTATTTATGAAGACCAGACTTTTAGATAATCAGGACCGGCTATTTCCACTTGAAGTAGACAAAGACTCGGCCGTAATTGCCGGGATCTTTCTTCAAACGATGGTATCGTTGCCGAATATCTTTGTGGTCAAGGAAACGAAGGACCCCTTTTTTAAGCTGTCCGCTTCCTTTGCCACAGATTATTTCCAATTCACGGGCTTTGGTTTTTCAGCTTCTTC
>SKPU01000099.1 GCA_007119335.1 Syntrophomonadaceae bacterium | reverse complement strand
GGTTTCCATGGTCATTGTTTTTCCTTGCATTTCCATGGTATAAGATTGCATATACTAAAAAACTCCTCTCACTTGCTCATGATATTTAAACTAAACACGGGGGAGTGCCCCCCGTGTCTGATAATTCGTTACTTCCTTAATCTTAATTTAGTAAGTATTTCGTTATAGCGCTCCGGGGCGCGATCACGCAGATAATTTAACAAACCCCGCCGGCGTCCGACCATTTTTAAAAGGCCGCGCTGTGAATGATAATCTTTTTTGTGGGTTTTTAAATGTTCAGTGAGGTAATTAATCCTTGCAGTCAGTAAAGCAATCTGGACTTCTGGTGAACCGGTATCCCCTTCATGCCGTTTGTACAGATCTATAATTTCCTCTTTGCGTTCTTGATCTAACATTATTGTTCCTCCCTTTTATTAATCGCCGTCTGCCAAGTATTGCGTCGGGTTATCGCTTAACCTAGCCAACGGTTCAGACTATTAAGATCTTAGCACACTACAACCAACTTGTAAAGAATAGGAATTGCTGTTTCCCCTGTTTCTCAGCCCTTCAATAATTTTTTGCCCTGCCTCTATATCCCGCTTGATCTGCTCCTTTAACTGAACATGGGAACCGAAGGTTTTGGTATCTCTCAGTTTTTCCAAAAAACATATCCTGATCTGATGGTTATAGATAGTTCCATCAAAACCAAGGATATGCGTTTCAACTGAAGTTCCATAATCAAAAAAAGTAGGTCTGGATCCAACATTTGTTAATCCAAAGTGCGGCCCTTCATTCAACTTATCGACTGCAGTTAGGTATACACCCGGCCCCGGCCAAAGAAGATGCGGTGAGGCTGCAATGTTAGCTGTCGGGTAAACCATCTTTTTACCAACCCCGTATCCCTTAATTACTTTGCCCTGACGAAAGAAGTAATAATTGAGAAGATCGGAGGCCTCATTGACCGCGCCAGACAACAACAGGGACCTGATTTTTGAACTACTGACCTCTTTTCCTTTATAGAGCAGCATGGGACTGACTTCGACACCAAAGCCCAACTTTTCACCCCAGTAGCGCAGAGTTTCAGCGCTACCGGTCCCCTGTTTGCCAAAAGAGTAATTCTCACCGACAAAAACTTTTCTGGCCTTTAGTTTATCGAATAGAATTTTTCTGCTAAATTGCTCTGGAGTAAGCAAAGCAAGCTCTTCATTAAACGGTTCAACTATTAAATAGTCAAGACCAAGTTCAACCATAATTTCAACCCGATCAGCCAGGTCGGTCAATAATGCCAAAGACTTTTCCGGATGCAGCGCAATTAAAGGATGAGGATCAAAAACCAGGGCGGCGCTAGCACCATTTTCCCGCCGCGCTTTTGCTACAACAAATTTTAATATAGTCTGATGACCCCGGTGGATACCATCAAAATTACCCAGGGCGACAAAAAGCGGACCGTCCTGATCAGGCAAGCGTTCTATGCTGTTAATCAATTCCATGGTTCGATCACCTTTCCGTCTCCTGCAGCAATGAACTACCGGTGTTTAATCAGCAAGGAATTTAAGAGTTTTTAATCTTAATGTGTCCTCGGCATCATCGAGAGATGCCAAAGCCTTAAATTGATGTTCGCTATCATAAATTCGCAGCGGAGTTTTTTCCCTGATCTCTTCAAGCAGATCATATTGATCAATATCTACAAGCTGTCCGTTTTTGAGGGCCATAACTTGTCTGTCTTCAAGCTTAAGCCCCGGTAAGTGCATCAAAGCAATATCCATCGGCAATATTACCTCTTCAGTCCGGCCAGCTTCAACCAGCTGCCTGACCTTCTCCAAAGATAACGAATTATCCAGCAGCAAAGGACCAACGGCCTCCCTGCTCAGGGCAGACAGGTGCGCCCCACAGCCAATTGCTTCACCGATATCCACAGCCAGTGTCCTAACATAAGTGCCCCTTGAACACTGAACTTCAAATATAAGGTGGGGTTTTTGTTCCTGGTTATAATCAATCAGGTTGATCTTGTAAATTTGCGCAGAGCGAACCTGGCGGGGAACCTCCCTGCCCTGGCGGGTCCAGTGATACAAAGCTTTGCCCTGGTATTTAACGGCCGAATAGTAAGGGGGAAGCTGCTCAATAGTTCCGGTAAAATCACTAAAGATCTGCTCAATCTTTTCACGATCCAGGTTTGGAACAACTGACTGTCCGGTAATCTGACCTGCTGCATCCTCAGTATCTGTAGTTACACCTAACACCACTTCAGCCCGGTAGGTTTTTGGAAGTTCAATTATGTACTCCACAATCCGGGTCGCCTTGCCCAGGCAAACCGGAAGAACCCCGGTTGCCATCGGATCCAGAGTTCCGCTGTGACCGGCCTTCACACCAGTGAACATATTACGAACTGATTGCACGACCTGGTGTGAAGTGGCCCCTTTTTCTTTATTGATTACTATAATTCCATTCACTGCGATGCTCCCTTAAGCCGGTAACTCTTCTAACATCTTAAAAGCTTCAGCCATAACTTTTTCTTTTACCGAATGATAATTATCGTAAAGGCGGCAGCCCGCTGCCCGGGCATGCCCTCCCCCATTTAACCTGCCGGCTAATTCGCTGACATCAAGTGATCGTGAACGAAAACCGACTTTAACTTCCTGCTCGCCTTCGACGTAAAATAAAATCCCCAGCTCTACCCCTTCAATATTCCGGGAATAATTGATAATTCCATCCAGATCGTCCGTGGTTGCTCCGCTGCGCTCCCTGATATCTTTACTTAAAGTCATCAGGGCAATCCTGCGGTTTGCATGCATTTCCATGCTGGACAAGGCTTCCTTGAGGATCATATAAAAAGAAAGAGGCCTTTCGTCAAATATTTTCTGGGACAGGATCCCCGGATTAAGACCGTATTCCAATAGCGAGGCAACAACCCGGTGCGTATGCGGAGTCGTGTTTTCATATTTAAATGAACCGGTATCAGTGGAAATCGCCACATAAAGCGCCTCGGCGATACTTTCAGTCAAAGGAACCTGCAGCTCTTTCAAGAGATGATAGGCAATTTCCCCGCTGGCTGCTGCCGAGGAATCAACCAGGTTATAGTTTCCAAAATACTGATTTGTGACATGGTGGTCAATATTAATGATTTGCCTGCTCTTCATAACTGCGTCCTTAAAAAAGCTTAAACGATCTATGTCACTGCTGTCCAGGACAAGGACCGTAATAGCGGGATCATCCATTAAAACTTCATGCAAGACCTGATCTGCACCTTTCAAAAAGTTGAACTTTTGCGGCACAGTGCCCGGTGTAAAAAGCGTTACTTTCTTACCGATTTTAAGAAGGCCTTCGCCCATAGCCAGCAGAGAACCGATGCTGTCACCATCCGGCTGCATATGCGAAATCAGGTAGAATTCATGCTCTTCCCTTAATATGTCAATTATCTTAGCCCAGTCCGTCATTGTGATCATTCTCTTCTTCTAAATATTCTTCTAGTGAGTCTTCTTGATCTTCGCTTTCGCCATCTTCCTGGCCTTCTTCTTTTAAAGATTTTATTACATTTTCGATGTAAGCACCGTACTCGATCGAATTGTCCAGATAAAAATTGATCTCCGGAGTATATCTCAGCCTGATTCGCCGTCCAATTTCAGTGCGAATAAAGCCTGAAGCTTTGACCAGAGTTTGCAGGGTTTCCTCTTTTTCAGTTTCTGTCCCATATATGCTTACATACACGGAGGCATAGCGTAAATCCTTGGAAAGGCTGACGTCTGTAACACTGGTAATGCTTGCTACACGAGGATCTTTAACCTCTAAATTGATAATCCCCCCAACATCTTTTTTAATCTGTTCAGCAACCCGCCGCACTCTGTTTTCAGACATAATTAAAACCTCCCACGGTACTATAATACGGCGCTATCAAGTTAACCTAGCGAGCGATCTGTTCCATAACATAGGCTTCGATAATATCGCCTTCCCGGAGATCATTGAAGTTTTCCAGCAGTATGCCGCACTCATAACCGCTTGATACTTCGCGAACATCATCTTTAAAACGCTTCAATGAAGCCAGTCGGCCTGATTCATGGACCACAGTCCCGTCCCGGATCACCCGGACCTGTGAATTTCGGCTTATTTTACCCTCAGTCACATATGAACCGGCTATATTACCTAAGCGCGAAGCTTTAAAGACTTGCCTTACTTCAACTTGACCTTGAATAACTTCCTTCATAATCGGCTTAAGCATACCGGTCACGGCAGCTTTAATGTCTTCGATCGCTTCATAGATAATCCTGTACAGCCTGATATCAACCTCATTTATTTCAGCCAGTTTACGGGCGTTGCTGTCAGGACGGACATTAAATCCGATTACGATAGCATTGGATGCTGAAGCCAGCATAACATCTGATTCATTAATAGCCCCGACCCCGGTATGGATAACCTTAATCTTTACCTCTTCAAGACTCAGTTTAAAAAGAGCGTCTTTAAGAGCTTCAACTGATCCCTGGACATCGGCTTTCAGGATCAGATTGAGATCTTTAACTTCACCATCCTGGATCTGCTTGAAAAGGTCTTCGAGGGTAACACGCTGCACGCGCTGGCTCGCTTCCTTAATTTTTTCAGCTCTTTTTTCGGCTACATCCCGGGCTACTCGTTCACTGCTGACAACCTGGAAGCTATCTCCGGCCATCGGCACCTCGCTAAGCCCGATTATTTCGACCGGTGTGGCCGGACCGGCTTGTTCGACTCTTTCGCCGCGATCATTATTCATCGCCCGTACTTTCCCGGCTATAGACCCGCAGATAATCGGCTGACCGACCCGCAGGGTACCATCCTGAACCAGGACAGTAGCAACCGGGCCCCGGCCCCGGTCAAGGTTAGCTTCAACAACCGAACCGCGGGCATTCCGCTCCGGACAGCATTTCAATTCGCTTACTTCGGCAAGCAGCAAAACCATTTCTAACAGCTCATCCAGTCCTTCGTGCTTAATTGCACTAACCGGAACAACAATCGTATCTCCACCCCATTCTTCGGGGATTAAATCCTGTTCAGCCAACTGCTGTTTAACCCTTTCCAAATTAGCTTCAGGCTTATCAATCTTATTGATCGCAACTAACACCGGTACCTGGGCCGCCTTGGCGTGGTTAATCGCTTCAACTGTCTGGGGCATTACCCCGTCATCAGCAGCAACAACTAAAATCGCAATATCAGTAACCTGGGCGCCGCGGGCTCTCATCGCTGTGAATGCTTCATGGCCGGGCGTATCCAAAAAAACAATGTTTTTATCATTAAAACTAACCTGGTATGCCCCGATATGCTGGGTTATTCCTCCGAATTCACCGGAAATAACATTCTCTTTTCTAATCGCATCAAGCAAAAGAGTCTTGCCATGATCTACGTGACCAAGGACAGTAACTACCGGCTTGCGCAGAATTTCTTCGAAATCATCGCCCTGCTCTTCATGAACGGCCATCAGTTCTTCTTCGAGCTGATCCTCTTTATAATCAACTTCAACACCGTAATCTTCAGCAATCAGTTCTACAGTTTCAAAATCAAGAGGCTGATTAACATTAGCCATCACACCAATATCGAGTAATTGAGTAATCAGCTGCGCAGGAGTTATATCAAGATGTGCCGCTAACTCGGCAACCGTTACCTGACCCTCCAGTTTAATTTTCGGCTTTTGCTCTTTAAGCATGGCCGCTCTTTTTTCTTCCTGGATCATTTTACGAGCTTTACGACTTGGCGCAGCCGGTTCCTGATCCTTCTTTTTTTCTTTCTTCTTTTCTGAAGCAGCACCATCCGCTTCCGAAGCTGATTTTTCTTTTACAGCCTCTTTTTCAAGCTCTTCAGGGCTCTTCTCGTCTTCTTTGCCTGTTAATCTGGACATAACTTTTTTCGCTTCATCATCAGTTAATGTACTCATGTGATTATTTACTTTTATATCCATGCCTTCCATAACTTCAATGAGCTTTTTACTGGTTGTCCCCAGCTCTTTCGCTAATTGATAAACCCTCACTTTACTCATCTATAACACCTCCATTAAGTAAGCCCTCCCCATTATGTTCCTTCGCCTTCCATGTTATTAAGCATTTCAGTAATCTCTGTAATTAAATCTGCTGAAATCGGATGCCGCAGGTTCTTTTCCAAGCGCCTGCCTTTGATAGCCTTTTTAAAACATTCTTCCGCGGGGCAAAGATAAGCGCCCCGACCGGGCTTCTTGCCGGTTGTATCTAAGACTACCTCTCCATCGGGAGTCCTTACCACGCGGACCAATTCTTTTTTAGGCCTTTTCTCCTGGCAACCTGTACAGACACGCAGGGGAATTTTACGCTTTTTCACCATCTTTTTGCGACTCCTCTTCCTTTGGTTCAGCGCCTCCGGAATCTTCAGCTGCTTCTGCGACTTCTTCTGTTTCCTCTGTATCCGCTTCTATTTCTTTATCTTCTGTTTGCATCTCTGCATCATCTTTGACCTCGACCGGCGGATCCACTCTGTCAAAATCAATTTCTAATACTTTATTTTCGTCGCTCTGATCCTCAGAAGTATCTTCAGCAAGACCAATTGCAGAAAAACCTTTTTCCGCATTTTGGGTTTCGCTGGAAATATCAACTTTC
>SKPU01000064.1 GCA_007119335.1 Syntrophomonadaceae bacterium | reverse complement strand
ATTGCCTTCAACATTTGCCTGTTATTGGCCAGGTCATCCCGGAAAACTTCGGGATAACCACCGCCCAAATAAATTAGATCGCAATCAGGGATAGATTGATCTTCCAGGGGAGAAAAGTAGGTCACCTGGCATGTTGATTCAAACAACCGGATATTTTCACGGTAGTAAAATGAAAAAGCCTTATCTCTGGCAATTCCAACCCGGATGTATTTCTTTTCAAGCTGCGGGAAAGCAGTCCCTTGCACAGATGACATCAGGTTTAACAGGGCATCCAAATCCACATTTTCTGAAACAACCTGCGCTATTTTTTCAACCCGCTGATCTAACTCCCCGATCTCGATGCTTTGCACCAAACCTAAATGCCTGCTTTCGAGCTCCGCATCATCCACCCCCGGGACAAAACCGAGCACCCTGGCACCTGTGTATTTTTCAATTTGCTCTTTTAAAAGGCGGTACTGGTCTTCATTTACCTTATTTAATATAACTCCTTTAATCCTTGATTCATCAAAATCAAGCATCCCTTTAATTTTCGGAACAGCAGTAAACATTTCACCCTGTGGTGTATAAATTAAGATGGTATTTATAGCAAGGACTTTTGATATTTCGTGGCTCGACCCCTGAAATGTATTGTAGATACCGTCAAAATAACCCATCGCTCCTTCAACCACACATAAATCCCCGTCCGCCAGGGAGAAAGCCTGCTTCGTACCCTCTTTTCCCTGTAGGTGCAGATCCAGATTGCCGGCTTCATGACCCGAGGCGGTCTTCAAAAAGGCCGTGTCAATATAATCAGGGCCGGTTTTAAAGCAAGTTATATTAAAGCCCCTGTTCTTAAGCGCTCTAATCAGACCCATTGTTATAGTGGTTTTTCCGCTTCCGCTTGACGGTGCGGTAATCATGATAGTCTTCATTTTCATTGGCAGTCTTTAAAATGTACGCAATACTGGTTTGTCTGTTAAGGAAATGTTATTTTATATGAACCGATAATCTCTGCAAACACCTTAAAACCCTGCTTTTAACTCTCCAATCATTTCTTTGCGATGATTGTAAATTGATAAATCCAACCGGTTAATCATTTCCTGCTCTTCCTGGTGATCAATATATTCCAGCCGGCGCAGCAATTCGATTATAACCGGTTCAATAACCTTAATTTCCCCGCACTCAATTTTCAATGCCAGGCCAATACCTTTGCCCACTATACTAACACAGTAGACACCATCAGCTCCTAACTTGGCCAGTAAACGCCCTTTTGTTACTTCCATAAGGATAGTATCCAGTCGCCTGGTACCGGCCACATACCAGGGATTAGCAGTCATCGCTCCTACTACTTGCTGCATGGCCTGACAGCGTTTTTTGTTCTCGAGAATTTCCGGTTTTGAAAGAATGGCGTAAGCTTTAGCCATATTTAATATAGGCATATAGAAAATCGGCGCACCACAACCATCAACCCCGACTCCAATATCTTCTTTTTTGATTCCGGCTAACTCTGAAGCTATATCGAGCACTTCCTGCTGCAAGGGGTGCTCGATTGCTTCATAATAAGCAGTCTTATAACCTTTTATGGCCGCGATAGCCAGCATTCCGCTATGCTTTCCTGAACAGCAATTGTGATACTGAGTGTAGTCTTTTTGATTTCTCAACACTTCTTTTGCCGCCGGCCAGTACATAGGAGGAGCACTGCCACAGTGTAAATCTGATTCTTCAAAACCAATTTTATCAAGTAGTACCCTCACTGCGTCCAGGTGACCGGTTTCTCCACCGTGAGAAGAGCACATCAGGGCTAACTCCTCACCTTTAATTTTATAGCGTTCTAACCCGCCTGCCTCTATAAAAGGCAGGACCTGGAAAGGCTTAGCTGAGGAGCGCCAGTAGGTTTTTTTAAACCGGCTTCCCAGTTCAAAAAGGACTTCATCTTTTACATTAACGACTACAATGTCTCCACGGTAGATGTTTTCAACTTTGCCGTTTCTTAATGCGTAGGCCAACTCTATTGACATTTGCCGTCTCCTTTCCTTAGTTATTGCCAGAACAATGACACCTTCCAACCGCTAAAGAGATGGAGGTTTCTTGAAACAGATTGGTCATTGCAGGTATAATTGCCAACCTGTCCCGGTTGCCCAACCATTCTTGTTTTCACGACTATCCTGTTGTAACTATACCACTTTTCAGGAATAGTTTACACTACCTTTACCAGCCCAAAATTGATGATCACTCCTCTGATCGGTTAATAAGCTGGTATATTCAGCATGCTCAATAAAAATCGCCACTTGACAGTGCCGTAAAATCAGTTTAGTATATTAAATGCAAATACCCCCCAGGGTATTTGCAGGCACCATAAATATTGATTTACAATCAAGAATGTTTTATAAAAGGAGCTTTTTTATGCAAAACAGTCAACCCGTATCGTTTTACATCAAAACCCAAAGATCGTTTTCCCCGGCAAGAAAGTATATCTGGATACTAACTATTGTGATTGGTCTTGGCGGACAGTTTGTCCCCTTAATTGGTCTGTTGGTACCTTTCATAATGGTCGCATTAATGGGCATGAGCCTTTTTAAAGGCAAGTACTGGTGCGGAAATTTCTGCCCACACGGCAGTTTTTTTGATAATTTACTGGGCCCGATCAGCCGTCATACCAGGATTCCGCAGTTTCTAAAGTCCCGGGTTTTAATTGCCGCAGTACTGGCATTTTTCATGTTCAACCTGAGCAGAAATTTCATTTCTGTTATGGCGAGGCTTGGTAGTGCTGATTTTTATGAACAGCTGGGTTTGATCTTTTCAACCACTTACCTGATGGTTTTACTGCTCGGCGGTTTACTGGGAGTCTTTATAAACGAACGTACCTGGTGCCAGTTTTGCCCTATGGGCACTATCCAAACCATTTTCTACAAACTGGGTAAAACGCTGGGATTAGCTAAAAATAGCGACGAAAAAGTAACGGTCAGTCACCCTGATCTATGCCATTCCTGCGGTAAATGCGCCAGGATTTGTCCAATGCAATTAACCCCATATCTGCAATTTTCCGAAGACCACCAGTTCGATGATGAAAAATGTATCCGCTGCAACACCTGCATTCACAACTGCCCGGCGGGAATTCTTCAAATGGCCGGCCCGCAGGAAGCAGAAGAATTGAAAGAAAATGTCTCACTTGCAGGTTTTGAGAAAGCACGCTATTATAAAGCGCGAATAAAGTCAATAGCTGAACTAAAAGAAGATGTGCGTCAGTTTAATTTTGAACTGCTTAACCCAGCCCAAATGCCCTATGATCAGGGACAATTTTTACTCGTTGAAATTGAACCGGCCATCAAGATGTACCGTGCTTACACCATATCAGGTTCTAATGCAGACAATTCTGAGGTAAGTGTCACGATAAAAAAACTGTCCGACGGTTACGGCACAAATATCATCTTCAGCAATTTAAAAGAAGGCGACACCGTCAACCTTAAAGGGCCAATGGGCAATGAACTACGCATTGATCCTGAAGGCAAAGAACTGCTCTTTATCGCCAACGGAATCGGGATCACACCTTTTGTCTCCACCGTGCAGAGTTTCTTTGAACGCGGAGAACAGCCGCTGAAGGGTAAAGCCACCCTGCTATACGGAACCCGCTATGAAGAAGACCTGGTTTATGATGATTATTTCGAAGTCATGGCAGATCAAAGCGATAATTTTGATTATCACAGTATTCTCTCCAGACCCAGGACCGACCAGTACCAGAAGGGCTATGTAACGGACATACTTAAAGATTTAGATCCCTCCCCGGAAACCAAAGTCTATATCTGCGGCACGGCTCAAATGGCTGGTGGCGCAACAACTATACTGGTTAAAAAAGGGGTCCCTGAAAATAACATATTTTACGAAAGCTTTGTATAAGAAGGATTATTGGGCGGACTGAATAATCAAATCTACAATAAAAAAAAAGACCAGGCAGGCACAATGTCAAAATAGACAAATAAGCGGATAGTAGGTGCTTTTATGAAGGCCAATGCAGAAAATAAAAAAAAGGTTATCAACCGGCTTTCACGTCTGGAAGGGCAAATCCGGGGGGTGCGCCACATGATTGAAGAAGGTGACGATTGCGAAAAGATCGTTACCCAGCTCAGCGCAGTGCATTCAGCCCTGGAGGGAGCAACTAAACTGGCCATGGCAGAGTTTTTCACAATCTGCCTCTCCGAATCCGTTGAAAAAGGAGAAAGTCAGGACCAGGCAGTGAAACGCTTTGTTTCTCTCCTGCTCAACACTAAACTATAAAACTGATACTGGGAACAGCGGGTATAAAAGTAAGCATGATATTTTTCTGGGCAGTCAACTTCATTGTTCTGGTTGAAACTCTTTTTATGGGTAGGCGCTGGCAGTACTCCAAGCTCTGCTTATTTAACGGATGTGCATCAAAAGTTTTGCCGCTGTGTTGGCTGCGGACATTGTGTTGATATCTGCCCTACAAAAACCCTTGCCTATTCAACCAGTTTTTTGGATAATCACTCATTATTAAGGTAGTGCCTGGTCAGTTCGTCTTTCAGGTAATTAAATGCTTCGTCTACGGTATTACAGAATTGAACTAATTTCCGGTCTGCTTTACTGATTACACCATACTTAACCATGGCATCAATGTTGATAATCTCATTCCAGTAATCTGAACCGTAGATAACAATCGGCATCTTCTTTTTTATTTTCTCAGTCTGTACCAAGGTAAGCACCTCGAACAACTCATCGAGGGTGCCAAAACCGCCGGGGAGAATAACCAGGCCTTTGGCCAGGTAGATTAACCAGAACTTGCGCATAAAAAAGTAATGGAACTCAAAATTCAATTCAGGAGTTATGTAGGGGTTCGAAGATTGCTCCATGGGAAGACTGATATTCAAACCGACTGACTTTCCGCCCGCTTCCAGGGCACCCTTGTTTGCAGCCTCCATCATCCCCGGCCCCCCGCCGGTACTGACTACAAAACGGTAAATCGAATTAAGTGATTTAGACCATGCAGTGAGCCGCCTGGCCAATTCTTGGGCGTCATTGTAATACTTAGAGAGGAACACCTCGTTTTGGGCAAGCTCCAATTCTTCCTGCAAAGCAGGATCAGGATTCGCTGCATTGGATTTTTTGACACGTTGTTCCACATCCCGGAGATGCTGATTAGCAACCTGGGGATTTTTGGTGCGCGCAGAGCCGAAAAATACAATTGTGTCATAGATGTTATGCTTCTCAAAACGCTGCATGGGCTCCATAAATTCGGCCAGGATACGCAGAGTCCGTGCATCAGGGCTGGTTAAGAAATCAAGGTTTTTATATGCTTTTATCGGCTCCGGATAGTTATGTTTCACTTTATCTCCTCCAAAATATTGTTACACTTATCGCTGAAATCCAACTGAACCCCTGTTTAGGAGTGTCTAGATTATAACACGCCCCTCGAACCGTTGGAAGGTATTGACATGCATCAGAATTTGATTGCCTCAGGATTTAAAATATACTCAGGCCTTTTTCCTGTTAAAATATCGCTAACACTTACAGCAGCAATTTCTGCCATAGCTGAACGCGCTTCATCTGTGGCGCTACCAAGATGGGGCAGGAGAGTAACATTATTTAAGGCAGCCAGTCCCGGGGCGATCATCGGTTCATGCTCGTAAACATCAAGAGCAGCACCGGCAATTTTCTCCGATTTAAGATGCTCCACCAGGCTTTTTTCATCTACATGGGCACCCCGGGCAGTATTAATCAGGTAGGCCTCCGGTTTCATCAAATTCAAACGCTGTTTGTCAATTAAATGATGAACCTGAGAAGAATAGGGCAGGTGAAGGGTCAGGATATCAGCCTTTTTTACTAAATCATCCAGAGGCAGGTAGGTTGCTTCTAATTCTGAAGCTAGATCATCAGGCAGCGGAGTGCGACTATAGTAGAAGATTTCCATATCAAATCCGCGACCTCTTCTTGCCACAGCCCGGCCAATCCGCCCCATCCCTATAATCCCTAAAACTTTACCGTCCAACCCAGCTCCATTAAAAAGCAGGGGATCCCAACCGTTGAAACGCCCTTCCCGGAGATACCGATCTGCAGTGACCACATGCCGTGCTGCAGAAAGGATAAGGGCAAAAGTTAAGTCTGCTGTAGCCTCGGTAAGGACCCCGGGGGTGTTGGTTACAGCAATCCCGCGTTCAGTACAAGCGGGAATATCTATATTATCGGTTCCTACTGCCAGGTTGGCCACTATTTTCAACCGTGGCGCAAGATCAAGCAGGCGATCATCAATACGGTCATAAAGCATGGGAATAACTGCGTCAATATCTTTCATGGATTTTTCAAGTTCCTTCCGGGTCATTGGCCGATCATCTTCGTGAACAATACACTCAAAAGCCTGCTTATCTCTTTGTAAAATTTGCATGCCTTTTTCCGGTATCTTCCGTGTAATCATTACTTTACGCATGCTAAAACCTCTCCTTAAATAACGTACGGGCTTAATCTTTATCATGATCATAAATCATTACCAATAAATGAAATGCACCAGCAAAAACTTGCTATCACCGCAATAATTTCAGCTGTGAAGTAATTATATCATAAAAATATTCTTTAAACGCCAAGCTATCCAAAAGGAATATGATGTGTCATACTGGTATTTAAATAAAAAATGCATAGAATTCTCTATCTTATGATACGATTGCCTTATATATCAAATAAT
>SKPU01000130.1 GCA_007119335.1 Syntrophomonadaceae bacterium | reverse complement strand
GTACCGCTGCTGCCGCAAAAAGTATTGTAGACCAGCCTGGTCAGGCTGCGATTGCACCCCGGCGGGCAGCTGAGTTATTTGATCTCATCTTACTTGAAGAAGGTATTGAAGATAACGAAGAAAATGTGACCCGTTTTGTGATTTTAGCCCGGAAAGATCATACCCCTACCGGCCAGGATAAGACCTCCCTTGTGCTTACTATACCGGATGGGCCGGGCAGTTTGTACCAAGTATTGGGTTATTTTGCTCATCGAAATATCAATCTGACTCGAATTGAATCAAGGCCTTCGCGGCGAATCGTTGGAGACTGGTTATTTTTTATCGACTGTGAGGGACACCGCAATGATCCGGGTAAAGGTGAGCTTTGGGAGGAGATCCGGGAAGCGGTTCCGTTTTTTAAACTGCTTGGATCTTATCCAAAGACGAAGCGCAGTTGACGGCACGCGGGAAGACAGATATAATTTAGTTCAAATTACGGGGGGTTTTATGCCAGGGGGGATTATTTATTTCTTCCCCCTCTTGTAGTGTACACTACGGGAAGGATTTTTTAGAATGGGACAGGGCGCCGAGGAGGAATTGTTTTTGTTAAGTGGCTTATTGGATCTTTGGTCCGAAGAAGAAAACTTTAATAAAATTATGGCCAATATTTTCGGCCAATCTGATTATCAGGCAATGCTTATTGGGCTTGACGGTAGTGCGCGCAGTTATTTCATGGCCGGACTTGCCCTGCAATGCCGGCGGCCGGCATTGGTTATTGCTCCTGATCAGGGGCGAGCGGAAAAAATATATACAGATTTACTAAGCCTTTACCCCGGCCAGGTCCGGTTGCTTCCATCCAGGGAATTTATTATAAATACCGAAGTTCTCTCGCGGAGTGAGGAATATCAGCAGATGCGTTTGCAGTTCCTGGAATGGTTGTATGGAAAGAATGAAGGCATCTATGTGGCTACCGGCCCTGCGTTGCTTTCAAAAATGCTTCCTCCGGAAACTTGGAATGAACTTACTTTGCATTTTCGACCAGGCAGGGTTTTAGATCGTCAGGAATTGATTGACCAGCTTGTTGCACGAGGCTATGTACGGGCTTCTTTAACGGAAGCCAGGGGCCACTTTAGCGCCCGTGGCGATATAATTGACATTTTTCCACCGGGCCGCGATCTGCCTTTTCGCCTGGAACTCTTTGATGATATTATCCAATCTCTACGCACTTATGATCCTGAAACTCAGCGGTCAACCGAAAAACTTGATGCAGTAACAGTGATGCCGGCCCGGGAGCTTTTAACAACCAGGGAAATATTTGAGCAAGGAGAAAAATTAATCCAAAAACGCCTGGACAGAGTGATATCCAGCCTGAGAAAGCGTAATGAAAATGATGCAGCGGCCAGGCTAAAACAAGAGGTTAGCCGACATTTGGATCGCTTGTCCCAACCGGAGGGACTGGATTTCTTAAGCAGTTATTTCCCGTTCTTTTATAATGAAGGTGTTTCTCTGATCGATTATTTATCTCCTGATTTTCTTGTTTTTATCGATGAACCTTCTGCTATTGCTGAAAGCGGAGAAAGCTTTCGCCGTGAATTTGAAAATTATTGCAGTAGTTCTTTGATGGAAAAAGAGATGCTTGCTTCCACCAGCCAATTATTGTGGCAAGAAGATCAGATATTTCTAAACTTGCCCTGCCCGTTGATCGGGTTTTCGCTATTTCCGGGGACAAGCGGAATTTTTAAAGCACGGGAAGCTTTCAACTTAGAAGCGAAAAGCGCCCCTTATTACCATGGACAGTGGGAGCTGTTTAAAAGCGACTATCAAAATTGGCTGGAAAATGGTTACCGGATTTGCCTGTTCGCTTCATCGGCCCAGCGCGCTCAAGGTCTGCTGGATTATTTGACTGAACAAGGGATTTTTGAAGGAGCTCTTCCCCTCCCTTCTGTTTTCGAAGGTAGCCTGGAAGAAGGATTTATTATTCCCGGCCTGCAGTTAGCCCTGGTTGCCGAGCAGAATTTATTGCCGCGACGTCAAAAGAAAAAGCGCTTCAAAAAGAGTGAAGGCATTCGTCTCAGTAATTATCGTGATCTTTCAACCGGGGATTACGTAGTTCATGAACAGCACGGGATAGGAAAATACCAGGGCCTGAGTACTCTTGAAATAAGCGGAGTAAAACGCGATTACCTGCTTTTGAAATATAGGGGAACGGACCGCTTATATATTCCGGTTGACCAGATCGGGTTGATTCAAAAATATTCAGGTGGGGAAAGTCCGGCTCCCCGCCTGCACAGCCTCGGTGGCGGAGAATGGCAACGGTTAAAGAAGAAAGTCAGCCAATCAGTGGAAGAGCTGGCCCGGGAACTGTTATCTCTTTATGCAGCAAGACAGGCAGTTGGGGGTTATAGCTTTAGCCCGGATCATCCCTGGCAGCAGGAATTCGAGACGCACTTTCCTTATGAAGAGACCCCTGATCAGCAGCAGGCAGTTAATGATGTAAAGGTGGATCTTGAAAAGGCCCACCCGATGGATCGTTTGATTTGCGGAGATGTTGGGTATGGAAAGACCGAAGTGGCAATGCGGGCTGCCTTCAAGGTAGTTATGGAAGGAAAACAGGTTGCTGTGTTGGTGCCAACCACTGTGCTTGCACAGCAGCACTACCGAACTTTCCAGGAACGGTTTGAAGGTTTTCCAATCAGGGTTGCTCAGCTCAGTCGATTTGTTTCTAAACAAGAGCAAAAAGAAGTGGTCAGTGATGTCGCGGCAGGCAAGGTGGATCTTGTTATAGGCACTCATCGTCTTTTATCCGGTGATATTAGTTTTAATGATCTCGGTTTATTGGTTTTGGATGAAGAACAGCGCTTTGGAGTTCGTCAGAAAGAAAAGATCAGAAAGATGCGGTTGGAAGTTGATACCCTGGCCATGACAGCGACTCCTATTCCAAGAACGCTCCATCTTTCACTGGCTGGCGCTCGCGATTTAAGTGTCATTGATACACCTCCCGAGGATCGCTATCCGGTTCAAACCTACGTTCTCGAATATTCAGAAGATCTGATCCGGGAAGCGGTGCAGCGCGAGCTTAAACGGGACGGTCAGGTCTTTATAGTTTTTAACCGGGTGGATCAAATTGACAGATTTTCAGAAAAAATTCGAAACATGTTTCCCGACGCAGCAGTGGCTATCGGGCATGGTCGGATGCCTGAAACGTCACTTGAAAAAATCATGACTGACTTTCAGGAGGGGAGCTATCAAATCCTGGTCTGCACTACGATTATTGAATCGGGACTCGATATTCCTAATGTTAATACCCTGATTGTTTGCGAGGCAGACAAATTCGGGTTGGCCCAGCTCTACCAAATTAGGGGCAGGGTTGGACGTTCTAATCGCCTGGCTTATGCATATCTTACTTATCGCAGGGATAAAGTGGTTTCAGAAGTTGCTCAAAAACGGCTTAAAGCAGTTAAGGAATTTACTGAACTCGGCTCCGGTTTTAAAATTGCCCTTCAGGATTTAGAAATCAGGGGGGCTGGAAATATCCTTGGCGCAGATCAGCATGGATTTATTACAGCGGTCGGTTTTGATATGTACTGCAGGCTATTGGATCAGGCAGTGGCGGAACTCAAAAACGAAAAAGAAGAGCAAAAAACCAATCCACGAATCGAACTACAGATCAATGCCTACCTGCCTTCCTCTTATATTACTGCCCAGGCCCAAAAGGTTGATTTTTATCAGCGTATTTATAATGCAGATTCAGTAGAGACGCTGCAGGAAATTGAAGAAGAGCTAGCCGATCGTTACGGTTCAGGAGATGATGTGGTAAAAAATTTGCTTAAAGCTGCAGAATTGCGAATTTGGGCCATGGCGTTAGGTGTAGAGCTGATTCAACAGCAGGGTGAAGTTATTTATATCCAGTTTAACCCGGCAGCTCGATTAGAAAGCTCATTAGTAATGAAAAATACGATGATTGCGACCGGTCGAATCACTGTTAAGCAGGATCGACCGCTGACGCTCAAGCTCACAGGTTTTAGTAAGCATAATGACCGGCTAAATGAGATGATCTCCTTTTTTACAGAACTGAATGCTTTGCAACAAACTGCAGCAGGTAGTTGGTAAGGCCTAAAACTGTTATAATACTGTTCAAAGTAAATTAATGGATTACGAAATACTAATCAATCACTTCATAATCCAGATAGATAAGAAGGTTGCTAATTTGTCGAGCAGTAGTACCGCATTTGTTAAAGGAGCAGCTATTTTGGCCGCGACCGGTATTGTCGCCCGCATTGTCGGGGCGGTTTTCCGGATTGTTCTGGCCGCTATGCTTGGTGATGAAGGTATTGGCCTTTATATGTATGCTTATCCTATCTATTCCACTCTGCTTGTTGTATCCACAGCCGGTATACCGGTAGCTCTTTCAAAAATTATGGCGGAAAAACTGGCATACCATGATTATCAAGAAGCATTACGAGTTTTCCGGATTGCTTTTTTTATTCTTACTCTAACCGGATTGGCAATTAGCCTGTTTCTATTTCTGGGGACGGATTTCTTTGCCGAAAATATTGTAAGAGATGTACAAGCTGTTTATCCTTTACTGGCTATTTCTCCGGCAATTTTCTTTGTGACGATTATGGCTGCCCTGCGCGGTTTTTTCCAGGGGCAGCAAAATATGGTGCCTACTGCGGCTTCCCAAATGCTTGAACAGGTGGTGCGGGTCGGCTTTTCTATTGTCATGGTCCTTATTCTTCTGCCAGTAAGCCTGGAATTTGCTGCTGCAGGGGCAAGTTCCGGAGCGGCAGCCGGAGGTTTTGGCGGATTTTTACTATTGGCTGTTTTTTACTGGCGGAGAAAAAAATATTTGTCAGATCAAGCTTCAAAGCAGATCTTTCACGAACCTGCCCCGGGAGTCCATATAATTAAACGCTTATTTCGCCTGGCCATACCGGTAACGATTGGCGGACTGGTTATTCCACTTATATCTCTGATTGACTTAGCAGTGGTTCCCAGGCAGCTGCAGGCAGCAGGCTTTGAGCTGGAAACGGCGCGAGCGCTTTACGGGCAACTGACCGGTATGGCCGGCCCTGTAGTCTATTTTCCCAACGTAGTTGCCCTGGCCCTGAGTATAAGCCTGGTTCCCGCGATTTCTGAGGCCTTAGCGCTTGGAGAAAGGGAGTTGATCCGCAGGCGTTCGGCTATTGCTATTAAACTGACCGTTCTATTTTCTGTTCCTGCTGCAGTAGGGCTATATTTGCTGGCTGAACCGATTACGGTCCTCCTTTTCGACAACGCCGAAGCCGGTTATTCCCTGGCTTACATGTCCTGGTCGGTGATTCCGCTTTGTCTTTATGTGTCGACAACCGGATTAATCCAGGGGCTGGGCCGCCCGATTGTGCCTGCCTTGAACATGTTTTACGGAGGATTGGTCAAAACAGGACTAGCCTGGTTTTTGACTGCTCTACCCGCTCTGAATGTGGGCGGTGCAGCATTGGCTACGGTGATTGGCCTGGGAGTGGCAGCAGCCATGAACCTTTATCATGTTTACTACTTTACCGGTTGGCGCGCAAATTTAAAGGAACTTATCGCTTTACCCGGTTTAGCGGTTGTGGCAATGTCTCTCTTTGTTATGGTCACTTTCAATGTTATGATTAGAGTAGCAGAACCTTTTATGTCAACGGGTCAGCTTAATGCAGTAGCTACCCTGTTTGCAATCATCATCGGCATGGTAGTCTATGGAATTTTTCTATTATTGTCCGGAGGGTTGAGTAGAGATGAATTGCAGATGGTTCCGATGGTTGGTTCGCACTTGATTAGACTTGCTGAAAAATTGCATTTCCTGCGTATTTCTTAATTGAAAGGTGAGCCTATGTGTAAAATTGTTGTGATCGGTCTTGGCCCGGGCAGACATAAATATATTTCTAGTAAGACATGGAAGCATCTCAACAGCGGACGGCCTACATTTTTCCGGACTCTAAAACATCCTGCTGCCCGAAACTTTGCAGGTTGCAAAAACGTCAGATCTTTCGATTATTTGCTTGATCAGAGCTTTGATTCTGAACAGGTTTGTCGCGCTATCGCAAGGCGTTTGATTAGATCTGCCAAGCAGTATGGTCCTATTTATTATGCGGTTTCAGGCGATCCTCTGTTCGGTGAAGCAACCGTGGATAAGCTTCGGGAAACAGCGCCCCGGTCAGGGGTTGAACTGAAGATTCTGTCTGGCCCACCCTTTATTGAACCGCTGCTTAAAAATTTAAAAGTCAATTTGCAGGAGGGTCTAACTATTTGTGATGCCCTTGTTTTGGACCGGGTTAAAGAACCTATCCGCAATAACTTTATCATTACTCAAGTCTATAATAGTGAACTTGCTGGCCGTGTGAATAAGGTTTTAAAAGAGCTGTATCCTCCCGAGCACCCTGTAATGATGATCAAATCAGCAGGCATGAGAAAAAAGCGTTCCCTGGAGCTGCCACTTAAAGATCTTGAACGGTTTAATATTCATGGACCCAATACAACTATTTACCTGTCACCCTTTAAAGGTTATAGCCTTGGAAACTTAATGGAAGTTATGGCTAGGCTCCGTGCGGAAGACGGCTGTCCTTGGGACAGAGAGCAAACCAATGACAGCCTTCGACAGTATCTCATTGAAGAATCTTATGAAGTTATTGCTGCGATTGATGCCCGTGATGACAATTCATTACGGGAAGAATTGGGCGATGTTTTGCTGCAGGTGGTTTTTCACAGTCAGATTGCC
>SKPU01000052.1 GCA_007119335.1 Syntrophomonadaceae bacterium | reverse complement strand
GTGATTAAAGATAATCCCGACAGCATTGAAAGTTACCGCGGAGGGAAAACCAAGGCATTTGGTTTTCTGGTCGGTCAAGTTATGAAAGCGACCAGGGGCAAAGCTAACCCTCAGCTCGTTAACGAACTGCTTGTTAAGAAAATTGGTTAAGTTTGCTCTTCACTCTTTTTAGGCTAATGATACGGGGCATGATTAGATTTATTGTCTTGATTTTTATTTTTTTACCTGCTCGTAGGCCCATTTTAACCACTGCATGGCTATAGCCAGGTCGTCTTTATCTACCGTAGCGCCGCACCAGAAGCGTAGACCGGCCGGAGCATTGCGGTAAGAAGCGATATCGTAAGCTGCTTGCTCTGTTTCAAGGAGTTTGATCATTTGTTTGATCCAGTCAGGTTCTAAGTCTATAGTGAGGCAAACACTGGTATTGGAACGGATTGCTTCTTCAGCAGCGAGAAAATGAATCCAGTTGTGCTTGCAGACAAAGGCTTCTATTACTTTTAAGTTATCTTCACTGCGTTTGATCAGGGCAGGAAGGCCGCCGATACTTTCGGCCCATTCTAAGGCGTCGAGATAATCTTCTGTGCAAAGCATCGATGGGGTGTTAATCGTCGAGCCTTCAAATATTTCGCTGTTAAGTTTAGCGCCTTTTTTAAGGCGGAAAATTTTTGGCAGGGGCCAGGGTGGTGTGTGGCTTTCGATTCTTGCAACTGCGCGCGGTGATAAAATTAGCATGCCGTGCGCTGCTTCTCCGCCAGGCACTTTTTGCCAGGAAAAAGTGCCTGCGTCCAGTTTATCCCAGGGTATTTCCATAGCAAAAACAGCCGAGGTTGCATCACAAATAGTTAGTCCTTGACGGTCATGCGGAATAAAATCCCCGTGCGGGACTTTAACGCCGCTGGTTGTTCCATTCCAGGTAAAAACGAGGTCATGATCGAAATTGATTTTGTCCAGGTCAGGCAGGTTTCCATACTCTGCTTTAAGCAGTTTAATCTCTTCCAGTTTAAGTTGTTTTTCGATATCATCAGCCCAGTCTTTTCCGAATGCTTCAAAATAAACTACGTCTACCGGTCTTTCGCCCAGCAGGTTCCACATGGCCATTTCAAAAGCTCCTGTGTCTGAGGCAGGTACGATCCCGACCAGGTAGTCTTCAGGTATGCCAAGGATCACTCTCGTTTTATTGATCGCTTCTTTTAAGCGGGCTTTTCCAGTCTTAGAGCGGTGTGACCGACCAAGGGGAGCATTCTGCAGATTTTCCAGGCTGTAGCCGGGACGCTTGGCGCAGGGACCTGATGAAAAGTTGGGTCGCTGCGGTTTTTGTTTTGGTTTGGGATGCATATGTATAACCCCCCCCATTTATTGATCGCTTTATTAGATCATGGATGCTGCCTGGCAAAAAAATTTACACCTAAATAATATATTAGTGGAAAGCAGAAGTAAATACTTTTGGCATGCGCCTGGAAGCATGATACAATATAAGATGCTTAATGATAATTGATCTCATCTAAAGAAGCTATATTTGCGGCTTAAAAAAGTTTCGGGCAGCAAGTATTGAATATAAATATCAATGAATAGAATGAAAGGGGAAGCGATTTTAATGCGTAACTTAATGCTTATTTGTCTTTTTTTACTATTGCTACTCTTCTCTTTTGGCTGTGCGGATGAAGAGGCTGCATCCGGGCATGACGAAGAGATCATTAATGTGGTGACTACTATTTACCCTCTGGCTGATTTGATCGATCAGCTGGGAGGAGAAAAGGTGGATGTGAACTATCTATTGCCGGCAGGAGCGAGCCCGCATACCTATGAGCCAACCGTGGAAGAGGCTAAACTAATTAATCAGGCCGATCTTTTTATTTATATTGGGGCTGAATTGGACAACTGGGCTGTTAAAATGAGCGAAACTGCCGGGACCGGGCTTTTAGTTGCTGATATGTCGGAGCATATTCCGATCATCGAATCTGCTGCATACCACAAATTCGATGATGATCAGGAAGGCCATGATCACGAACACAATGACTATAATTGCGAAAATGACGATTGCAGTAGTTGCAGCCATGATCATGGCCCTCAGGATCCTCATTATTGGCTGGATCCGCTGATTGTGCGTGATTCACTGTCTAGCGCTATCCATGATCAGTTGGTCGAACTGGCCCCTGAAAATGAAGATTATTTTGATCAAAAGCTGGAGGAGTATACCGCGGAGTTGACCATCCTTCACGAAGAGATCAAAGAAACCGTGTCTGGGTTTTCACAGCAAAACTTTATAGCTTTTCATTCAGCCTGGCAGTATTTTGCTGAACGTTATAAACTAAATGAAGTTGCTGTAGTTGCCCAGTTTCCCGGACAGGAACCTTCTGCCGGCTGGGTGGCGGAACTGGTGGGCTTAATCAGGGATAAAGAGATCGGCGCTATTTTTGCTGAACCTCAGTTCTCTGACGAACTTGCGGAAAGAATTGCTGAAGAAAGCGGTACAGAAGTTTTAGTTCTTGATCCCCTGGGAGGAGAAAATGTGCCTGGCCGTAAATCTTACCTTGATTTAATGCGTTATAACCTTTCTGTATTTGAAGAGGCTATGCAATAAATGCTCTTTTGCAGAAAAACAGTGAGGCGATAAAAAGGATGACCGAAAGAGTTAAAATGAATAATCTGACTGTAAAGCTTAGCGGAAAAACTGTATTGGAAGGGATCACTTTTTCTGTCTTTTCCGGCGAGTTGACCGGTATTATCGGCCCTAATGGAGCCGGGAAGACTACCTTGCTGCGGGTTATGCTCGGCCTTCTCAAGGTTCAGCAGGGCGAGTTGACTATTTTTGGCCTGCCAGTATCCCGCATAAATGAAGTTCGCTCCATGATTGGCTATATGCCGCAGCGTCAATCTTTTGAGAGGCGTTTTCCGCTTTCAGCGGCTGATGTGGTAGCTACCGGACTGCTTTCTCCGCAGACTTTGTTTCGCAGGTTGCCCGGCAAAAAGGAAAAAGTCAGAATGGCCCTGCGTTCTGTCGGGATGGAGCATTATTATAATCGTCCATTCCAGGACTTATCCGGAGGTGAGCAGCAGCGCATTCTTCTGGGGCGCTCGCTGGTCAGGCAGCCTCGCCTTCTTTTGCTGGATGAACCGAATGCCAATCTTGATTTTCCGGCTCAGCAGAGCTTCGTTGAACTCCTGCAGAGCCTTAAAGAAAAAGAAGATTTAACAATTATCATTGTTTCACATGATCTGGTTTCAATCGCTCCGGTAGCTGACAAACTGGTTTGTATTAACCGGACTATGCATACCCACGGCCGTCCTGCCGAGGTTTTACACAGCCCTCATCTTGACGAAGCATATCGCTGCCAGTTTGATTTCTTAAGTACCACCGGGGAAAAAGCGAGGTGCTGGCATGAGTGAAATCCTGGACTACGGCTTTATGCAGCGCGCTCTGCTCGCTGCCCTGCTGGTCGGCATTCTTTGCTCTACGATTTCCTTTTTTGTGATTCTTAAAAGATTATCATTTTTAGGAGCCGGTATTTCGCATACTGCCCTTGGGGGCATTGCTTTAGGGATGGTTATCGGTTTGAATCCTGTTTTTACGGGCAGCATCTTTGCAGTAGGAACTGCAATGAGCACAGGCCATATCAGTCGGGTCGGTAAGATCAGTGAAGACACAGTGATCGGTATTTTTTACTCTTCAGGAATGGCCCTGGGTATAGCTTTGATCAGTTCCTTTAAAGGGTATCACCCTGAACTATTCTCCTTGCTATTCGGTAACATCCTGGCTGTTTCGGTTCAGGCTCTGATTGTGATGGGTATTGTTCTAGCCGGGGTGCTCTTTTTTGTTATTGTGTTTTTTAAAGAGCTGTTGACGATCTGTTTTGATGAAGAAATGGCTGTAGCGGGCGGACTTCCGGTTGGCCCAATTTATTTGACCCTTTTAGCCGTGATGGGTTTGACAGTGATGGTCTCTATCCAAATAGTCGGTGTGGTGTTGGTTTCGGCCCTGATCGTTATACCCGGAGCAATCGCTTACCGAATTAGCGCGAATTACCGGGGGATGCTTGCCATCTCACTTGCTGTTGGTCTTACCGGTAGTTTCGGCGGCCTTTTTGGGTCGTATTATTATCCGGTTCCACCCGGGGCGGCGATTGTTCTAATCCTGGCAGCTATTTTTGCTATCGTCATGGCTGGGAAGGCGTTGTTGGAAAAGTACAGTTAATGGTCCAGGGTGTTATTTACTTATTGCAGATGTATGGGAGGGGGACTGGCGATCATGGAAGGTAATTATTTTAAGGAAGTAAAGGAAATCTTGCGCCGCAAAGGTTACAAACTGACCAGGCCGCGTCTGGTTATTTTCAGCTATTTGCTCAGGGTAAATGGCCACCCTGATATGCAGAATATTTATGAGGGAATCCAGGCTGAATATCCGGGGATCGGCATGGCTACTGTATACCGGACCATTGATCTGTTCCTGGAATTGGGTATTGTGCGGGGGCTTACCTTAAAAGACAATCACCTTCGTTATGAGATCAATCAACCTGGAGGCCACCACCACCATTTAGTTTGCACTAAATGCGATCAGATCGTTGAGTTTGGGAGCTGCAATTTTCAGTTGATTGCTGAAGAGATAGAAAAAGTAACCCGCTTTAAAATAAGGGAGCATACTCTTGAAGTATACGGCCTTTGTCCAAAATGTTTGACAGTACCGGGTGCAGAAAGTTAAGGATATTATTCAACAGAAAAGATATAATAGTAAATTGGCTGGCCGCCATATTGCAGCTCTACTTCCAGGGAAGGATACTTTTCTTGTATAGCGGAAGTCAGGGTGGATGCTTCTTTCCATTCGATGTCCTGATTGTAAAAAACGGTGATGATGTCTTTTTCTTCGTCTAATATTTGAGTGGCTAAATTAAGGGCGGTCTGGTGTAAATTCTGGGTTGAGGTGACAATGTTGTCACCGGCTAATCCGAGGTATTGACCGGCTTTTACTGCTTCCCCTTTGATGATGGTATCCCTGGTTGCATAAGTGATTAAGCCTGTTTTTACCTGACTTACGCTTTCCTGCATGGCAGTCACATTATCTTCGATTGGCAGGGTTAAGTTATAAGTGAGCAAAGCGGTTAACCCTTCCGGCAATGATTTGGTTTCAAGAACTTCGACATGTTTATGAGACAAAGCCTTAACCTGTTCGGCGACCATGATAATGTTTTTATTGTTGGGCAGGATAATCGCTTTTTGCTGGGGTAGGTTATGAACAGCCTGAAGCAGATCCCGAACATTGGGATTCATAGTTTGTCCACCGAATACAATTTTGTCTGCTCCGAGACTTAAGAATATTTCACGAAACCCTTCGCCAAAAGAGACCGCTATGATACCGGCTTCACCTTGCTGCGTTTTTTCAGTATTGGGCAGGATAGCCGGGTTTTCCATAGCTGCGTTTGAAGAATAACTTAATTTGTGTTCTTCCTGCTGGTCATGCATATTGTCAATTTTGATGTCATGTAGTGACCCGAATTGAAGGGCTAATTGCATAACAAGGTCGGGCGATGCTGTGTGAATATGAAGTTTTGCCATCCGGTTATCAGCAGCTACAATCAGGGAATCACCTAATGGTGAAAGTTTTGCTTTTAGATTGGGATAGTCACCTTTTTCATTTTTAATTATCATTTCAGTGCAGTAAGGATATAGCAGATTGGGTGGTTTTTCAGTGGCAGTTGGTTTTAGCGGAGGAGTATTGGTAATGCCGGTTAAAGTCTGCTCAACAGGTGCTGTCTTTTTGTGTGATAGCATATCGTTCAAAGACTTTTTCATAGCAAAAAGAAAGCCTTCCAGGAAAACAAGGAGTCCTAACCCGCCGGCATCGACGACCCCGGCTTCCTTAAGGGCGGGCAGCATCATTGTTGTTTTATCAAGGGCGGCCTTTCCGTTTTTTATTGCTTCTTCTAAGCTATCATAAAGATTTTCGCCCTGCCGGGCTGCATTTCTTATGCCGCGAGCCATTTCCCGGGCCACAGTGAGAATAGTTCCCTCCACCGGTGTTGATACTGCTTTATAAGCATAAACTACCCCGTATTGAAATGCTTTGCTTAGTTCAGCTGGTGTTGTATAATCCTTTTTTTGCAATCCGTGGGCGATCCCCCGCAGGATCTGGGATAGGATGACCCCGGAGTTGCCCCTGGCACCCATCAGGGCACGGGATGCCACTATTTCAGATAGTTCTCCGATAGAATGTCCTTCATAGCTCAGTGAGCCCTCGACGGCTGCATTGATAGTCATACTCATATTAGTGCCGGTATCCCCGTCGGGAACAGGAAAAACATTAAGAGCGTTGATATTTTCTTTTTCCCGTTCAAAGAAATAACTTGCACCGAGGAGCATTTTTTTAAAATCATTCGCATGTAAACGGTAGCCCTGTATTTCTTTGGTTATAGTAGACAATGGTTTTCACCTGCTCAAAGTAATATCAATTATTACTATCTTGAATAATAGCATAATATAGATCAGTTTTCCATTCGCCTGGCATAGATTTATTGGTTAAACAATTTCGCTACTATTGGATTGGTCAACTAAATCCTCTGCAAACTCAATTTATACATGGTTTCGAAGCATTAGTTCAGCCGGATGAGGTTCTAAGTACGACTGATCCTGCAAGTAAGAAATATCGTATTTACGAACGTAGTGGGTTATTAAGGTTAAAGGCACTATAAGTGGTACTACCGAACGGCCATAGTTGTTGATTATTTCAAGCAGCTCTGCCTTTTCATCT
>SKPU01000054.1 GCA_007119335.1 Syntrophomonadaceae bacterium | reverse complement strand
TTTCCATTTCAAAATGCTGAGCTATAAACATGGCTAAGGTTACGGCCAGCACTGTTTTCAGAACTCTTCCCCCGACCAGGAAACGACTCAAAATATCTGGACCTCATTTCGAAGTTTAGTAAGCAAAACCATCAATAATTGTAAGGCCCTGCCCCTTGCATCATATATTATACATGTTCCGTGAGAAATATGTATTGTAATTACCCGGCAATCTTATGCGGAGAAAAAGATTATAGCGAGAAACTTTGATGCTATTGCTTATTTCTACAGGGTGTGCTACAATAATTCTGCTTTAAATATGGTTAACTCGGGGCGTAGCGCAGTTTGGCAGCGCACTTGGTTTGGGACCAAGGGGTCGGAGGTTCGAATCCTCTCGCCCCGACCATAAAAATAGGCAATTTATAAATAAGCACGGGTAAATGCTCGTGCTTATTATCTAGCTTATGAGTATGCTTGTTTTTAGACTTTAGATTTAATCAATTTTTATCCTGCCCACCTTAAGTCAGTCTTTTAAGCAATTTATAAAAATACGATATGTTTGAATTGGAATCACGGTCACCGCACTTGTCAGAACTAGGGGGGCATGCTTTTACCAATATGAAAATTCTGACATACATGTTTGCAATAGCGCTATTTTTTGTTTTGTCTGCCTGCACAGGCAGTGAAGAAGAGGTTTTAGTTGAAGAAGAACCGGCAGAACAAGAAATAGTTAAGGTGGTTTATGTTGATTGGGAGTCAGAAATTACCAGCACCCATGTTGTTAAAGAGGTTATAGAAAACAGGCTGGGCTACACCTGTGAAATCCTTTCAGTATCTGTGATATCACTTTGGGAATCTGTAGCTGCGGGTGAGCAGGATGCTATGGTCGCAGCCTGGCTGCCTTCTCTGCAGGGACAATATCTTTCAGCAGTGGAAGATGATGTGGTTTTCCTCGGACCTAACCTTGAAGATATAATGGCTTGTCCAAACGATATTTCTGGAAGGCCGGAGATAAGTTTTTATGAAGGATCTGAATAACCTGCAAAACGAACAGGAAGCTGCTTTAAACCCTCCACTAAAATGGGCCGGCGGAAAACGCTGGTTGATTCCTCATCTTAAACTTTACTGGGAAGAGCATCACTGGCGGCGCCTGGTTGAACCGCTCTGTGGCGGACTGGCTGTTACCCTGGGCTTGATGCCTGAACGGGCTTTGCTTAACGATCTTAACAGCAGCCCCCTGGAAGTTAATTAATCTTTGGATTGGAGTGTTTAGATGGTTGATTTAATGCGCACCGTCCTGCAGAAAGTTCAGGTAGAACAAACCCTGATCGATCAATATGCCAGGGAGGCTGCAAAAATTGTTGGTGAAGATAATGTTTCGGTTAACCGGGCCGATTTGCTAGCTACCTGTCGCGATTACTGGCCGGTCAACAATGTTTGGATGGTTGAAGGGGCGGTTCCCGCTTTGCCCCAACTGGTAGTCTGGCCGCAGAATACCAGCGAAGTTTCCCGTTTGCTCGCCCTGGCCAACGCTAAAAAAATACCGGTTACCCCTTTTGGAGAAGGATCCGGGGCGCTTGGTGGAGTTGTCCCTTTAAAGGGCGGGATCACCATGGACCTGAAAAGGATTAATAAGATTCGCTTCATCGATCATGAAAACCTGATGGTTACGGTTGATTGTGGCATGAACGGTGCGCTATATGAAGAAGAACTTAACCGGGCCGGCTACACCGGTGGTCATTTCCCCCAGTCCCTGCGCTGTTCAACGGTCGGGGGCTGGTTATCCTGCCGGGCAGCCGGACAGTTTTCAACTCGTTACGGGAAAATCGAAGACATGGTAGTTTCCCTGGAAGCAGTTCTCCCTGACGGAACTGTGTTTAGCGGTCGCAGCGTGCCTCGCACGGCTACCGGTCCGCGGGTTGACCACCTGATGCTAGGCTCAGAGGGGACCCTGGGCATTATCACCTCTGCTGCTTTGCGTATCTGGCCCCTGCCGGGAAAACGCCACCTGGCCAGCTATACTTTTGAACGGCTTGAAGACGGCCTGGAAGCGATTCGCCTGTTTATGCGCGCCGGAACCCGCCCGGCAGTAGTGCGGCTTTATGATGCCCAGGAAACCGGCAATCATTTCCCCGAACTGGGTGATAAACGCTGTGCCCTGATTCTAATTATTGAAGGATCCGCAAAAATTGTTGATGCTGAAACTTCGGTTATCGAAGATTGCGTGACGGGCCAGGGGGGCCTGGATGAGGGCGCAGAACACGTTGAACACTGGCTTGAGAAGCGTTTTAATATAGGGGTGGCCTCGATGTTGTTTCAAAAAGGAGCGGTTCTTGACACAATAGAAGTCACTACTAACTGGCATAACGCCCATTCCACTTACCTTGCCATGCAGCAGGCTTTGCTGGCAGTGGAGGGAACAATGCTCGCCTCCGGCCACTATTCGCATGTTTACCCGGAAGGAGCAGCCCTTTACGTAACGATGGTCGGTTTTCCCGGCGATCACAAACTTGCCTACTACAAAAACCTCTGGCAGGCGGCTATGGAAGCTGCTATTACCGAGGGCGCCGCGATATCTCATCATCACGGAGTCGGATTACACCGCGGATTGTGGATGGCGGAGGAGCATGGTTCCGGAATGGATGTTTTAAGGAAAATTAAAGCAGCGTTTGACCCGCATGGAATCATGAATCCGGGCAAGCTGGGGCTGGAAGAGGTGCAGGAATGGCAGAAGTAAATATGGAACAACTACTCAACTGCGCTCTTTGTCCAAACATGTGCCGTAATGAGTGCCCGGTCCTTCAAATCCTGGGCCGCGAAGCAGTGGCTCCTTCGGGCAAGGCAAGAATATCTGCCATGATCAAAGAGGGTCACCTGGCCTGGGATGAAGCGATGTTGGAGGCTACTTCAAACTGCCTGGGCTGCCGCGGATGTACTATCCATTGTCCATTTCCCGAACTCAATTTGTGCGATGAACTGCTTTTTACCCGCCTGACGGCCAAAGCAGACGGGGTTGGACTGCCTGCTTGCGAACCCTATCTGAACAACCTAAAAAGATACAGCAGCCCCTACGGACAGAAAACAAGTGTTGTAGTGAAGCCCGATCAGGGCACGGAAGTCCTCATTTTTAATGGCTGTACCTCTCTTGCCAATAATCCCGCCTCGATTGAGGCAGTCCGCTCTCTTCTCAACAAGGCCGGGGTATCTTATCAGATGATTGATGAAGACTGCTGTGGCTATCCGGCTGAAGTCTGGGGAGACAAAGAACTGGCCCGGCAGCTTGCCGCGGAAAACAATCGTAAATTTAAGGAGAGCGGGGCCAAAAAACTTATAACAAACTGCCCGGAGTGTTGGTCGACTTTTACAAGACGCTATCCGGACTGGGACCAACAGGTGCCCCTGGAGATAATCGACGGGCCCACTTTTTTTCTCCAATTAATCAGGGACGGTCATCTTCAACCGACCCAAAGCGGTTTGCCGGATCAAAAGATTGATCCCGGCAACAAAACGGTCAGTTATCATGATCCCTGCATCTGGGCTCGAACTGCAGAAAAAACAGAGCAACCTCGTGAAATATTGCAAAGCATACCGGGCATCACAGTTCAGGAACCCTTTACTTTCGGAGCCTGCACGCGCTGTTGCGGAGGAGGGAGCATGTTTCAACTATCTTTTCCCCGCACTGCTTCGGCGATTGCCCGGAGCCGGTTAGAGGAATTTCCCGCAGGGGCAGCCCTTGTGACAGCCTGCCCGTTTTGCCGGGAAGGTCTGTTTCAGGACGGGAGGCCGGTTTTAGAGCTGGTAGAACTACTCGATCGGGCCTGTCAGTGATATAATGGGGCCAAAGGGGGAAATGAAGCAGTGTATGCTGTCGAGACTACTCAATTAACCAAGTATTACGGTAAAACCCGGGGTATTGCCGAGGTCAGTATGGCAGTGCGGGAAGGGGAAGTTTTTGGTTTTATCGGACCGAACGGGGCCGGGAAAACGACCACTATCCGCCTCTTGCTTAATTTGCTCAAACCCTCTTCAGGAGAGGTAAAACTGTTCGGTAAAAATATACCTCGCAGCGGCGGTAAGCTTTACCGGCGGGTAGGTTATGTTCCTTCAGAGGTGAATTATTATCCGGAAATGACCGGGCGCGAACTGATTGAATATGCGCGCGGGTTTTATACGGTCAGTAATAATCAGTGGATCGAGGAGTTGGTGGACAGGCTGCAGTTTGATCCGGACAAGAAAATCCGCACCTATTCGCATGGTAATCGTAAAAAACTGGGCATTATCCAGGCCCTCCTCCACAAACCTCAGCTGCTCATCTTAGACGAACCGGGCACCGGTCTCGATCCCCTGATTAGGATGGAAATGTTTAAAATCCTGGAAGAGTTGAACCGGTTCGGTGTAACTGTATTCTTTTCTACGCACATTTTAGAAGAAGTTGAAAGGATTTGTCACCGGATAGCGATGATCAAAGAAGGCAGTATGACCTATGTCGGACCGGTTGATGAATTGCCCGGTCGGGATTTACGGGTTGTAATACTTAAGTTTGCCGGCCGGGAAGCTTCTGAGGTTGCCCTCGGTAAGCTGGGTCAGGCTGAAGAGATCTTTTCCAGGCCAGGGTATTACAGGGTGCTTAGTTACCTGCCGGTCAATGAACTGGTCGCTCAATTAGGCCGTTTTAACCTGGATCACCTGCGCATAACGGATCCAAGCCTGGAAGAAATATTTTTTGATCTTTATGAACCCTCGGCCAGAGGAGGTCAAAAAAATAATGATTAATGGAAATATCAGCCGGACAGAAATTGGCCTTAACCGGCGCAGCCTGCTGATTTGGACTTTAGTGCTAGTTGTTGTGATATTAATCTACCTGGGGTCTTTTGTCTTTATGGGCAACCTTGATTTTGCAGAACTGATTGAAGGCTTTCCGGATGAATTGATAACCGGTATGGGCATGAGTGCGGCTATGTTTGAGGATGTTAACCTTTACCATGGCGGAATGGTTATGCTCTATGGTTTGCTCCTGGCCAGCATTTATGCCATGATGCTCGCCGGAGGGATGATTTCCCGCGATGTTGACCTTGGGACTGTAGAATTTCTTTATACCCGTCCGTTGAGCCGGACTGTAATCATGCTTTCAAAAGTTTTTTCTTTCCTGGTTATGATTATCTTTTTGTGGATTGCCGTTTACCTGGTCAGCACGGCGATTGGGATATTTTGGGTTGCCCCGGGTGAGTATGATCTTGATGCCCAATTTATGGTACACTTGATGGGGTTACTGGCCTGTCTGGCGGCAGGCGGGATCGCTTTTGCTATCGCGCCTCTGATAAACCGGGTGCAGGGCAGTACTTCACTGGCTGTTGGCCTGGGTTTTTTCTTTTTTATCCTGAACAGTGTTGCCTCTATGTACGAACAACTGGAGTTCTTAAGATTCTTGAGTATCCATTATTATGCAGATCTTAGCGGCGCAGCGAGAGGGGAGCCTTTTGTTGCCGGCATGATCATCCTGCCGGTCATATTTATTGCCGGAGTAGTTGCAGGCACTGTCTTGCTAAATCGCAAGGAATTTCCTGCCTGAAGAATTAAGGTTCTTTTAATTTTGGCTGTTTGCCCGATTTTTATCTTTGCCTGATCGATCGGATTTTTTCTAAGAAGATGAAATGAACACGCCCAGGGCAGCCAGCTCCCGGTCCGAACGATTGACTGTCTTTGGTTTGAGGGCTTCCTCATAAGGGACATCCACGATCTCCAATCCGTCGATGCCAACCATTAGCCCCGTCCGTTTTTCACCGAGTAAGATATCGGCAGCTTTTATCCCAAATCTTAAACCGAGGATTATATCGTCAGCCTGTGGAGCAAGTCCGCGCAGAGTGAATCCTAAGTCGGTGGAGCGGATTTCTTCTATCTTTTTCAGACCCAGTTCAATTTTCAGGACTCGGCGCAGAATTTGGGATATGCCTCCCAACTTGGGGTTGCCGAAAGCGTCAAGTTCCGGAGTTTCTTCCAACAAAGCACGCACTACACCACTTTCTTCTCTTGCCCTTTTGATAACTGGATCTTCGTACTGGATGCTGGTTCCTTCAGCTATCACCAGGTTGGCGCAGTTGTATTTGCTGTATATCCGCTTAACTGCACTGCAGAATTCGTTTAAGTCAACCGGACGTTCGGGGATGGTTATTAAATCTGCTCCTGAAGCTACCCCTATTTCAAGAGCCAGCCATCCGGCCTGACGCCCCATCACCTCAACCACGGAAATCCGGCGGTGCGCCCGGGCTGAATCTGCAGTACTTCTTGCTGCCTGGGCCCCGAAGTAAATTGCGGTCCGGAAGCCAAGCATCACATCAGTTCCTGACACATCGTTGTCGATACTTTTGGGTGCCATTACTGTGGGCAAACCCAGGCTTTCAAAGCGCTGCGCGGAAAGAATCGTATCATTGCCCCCGGTTCCCAGGATACCGTCTATGCCCATTTTCTCGAGGTTAGCGAGGATTTTTTGAGGGTATCCTCTGGCCAGGTTATCCTCAGTAAAGGGGTTAAAACGTGAAGAGTCAAGAATTGTGCTTGAACGATTTTCCAGGCCGATTACATTTTCGTTATGTAGTGGCATCAGGTATTTTTCCGGATCGTCATCAGCCAGTCCGGAAAAAGCATTTCTGATGCCGACAAATTCAGCTCCGTATTCACTGCTTCCTCTGCGAACTGCAGAGGCGAGGAAAGCATTTATACCCGGGCAATCTCCGCCACCGGTAATTAAAGCAATTTTGCGCGCCATAATCTATTCTCCTAACAGAAAGAAGCATTGGACTAACCTGTGAACGCTT